>JACQRE010000164.1 GCA_016206585.1 Candidatus Omnitrophota bacterium
GGAATGCGGAGTGCGGAGTGGGCGTTCATGCCGGGAGGTCCTCTTGGGTGGTCAGTTGGATGAAGACATCCTCCAGCGAGGCCTGCGACTGCGACAGCTCCCGCAGCGTCCACTGGCGCTCGACGGCGAGACGGAAGATCGCCTCCCGGGGGGCGGCCCCGTCGCTGGTTTCGACGGCGAAGACGGCGACACCGCTGGCGCAGCCGGCCGGGGAGACCCGTGCCACCCGCGGCAGCTGTTTCAGCGCCGCCTCGATCCAGGCCGCCTCGCCCCGCAGCTCGACCCGGCTGATCTGCGTGCCGCGCAGCCGCTGGCGCAGCCGGTCGGGCGTGTCGACGGCGACGATGCGGCCTTTGTTGATGATCGTGACTCGGTGGCAGAGCATCTCGACTTCGGGCAGAATGTGGGTGGAGAGCAGGATCGTCGCGCTGCGCCCGAGCTCCGTGATGAGCGCGCGGGTCTGGCGAATCTGGTGGGGGTCGAGCCCGACCGTCGGCTCATCGAGGATCAGGATCTTCGGCTGGCCGACGAGACAGTCGGCGAGTGCCACGCGCTGGCGGAACCCCCTGGACAGCCGGCCGATGAGCTGGCGCGTCACCCCCGTAAGGTCGCACTGCTCCAGCGCGGCCGAGATCCGCGCGCGCTGCTCGCGGCGCGGCACCCCCTTGATGGCGGCGCGGTACGCGAGGTACTCCTGGACGCGCAGCTCCGGGTAGAGGGCCACGTGCTCCGGCAGGTAGCCGATGCGGCGCCGGACGTCCAGGGGGCGCTCGGTGACGTCGAGGCCGTCGATGCGGACCGCCCCCTCGCTGGGAGCCAGCATCCCGGTGAGGATGCGCATCGTGGTCGTCTTGCCGGCCCCGTTGGGCCCGAGAAACCCCATGATCTCGCCGGGCTGGACGTCAAAGGAGATATCAGAGAGCGCGGCGAGAGTGTCGTACCGCTTGGTCAGGTGCGCGACTTCGATGGGGGTGGCCATGGCGTTGGGTCTCGGTGGAGTTGATTCTACACTATTTATTTCTAAGAAGATCGGCCAAACTTGTCAAGGGGGACGTTTTAGAGTAGCATACGATGATGCGTCGTTTTCGCTCAGTTCTCGTCGGTGGAACACTCGCGGCCCTTCTCGCCAGCGGCTGCGCGGGCGTGCCGCCGGCCCAGGTGATCCAGACGGCCGGGACGATCTTGGGCTCGGCCATTGCGCCAGGGGTCGGCGCACCCATCGGCTCGCTGGTCGGCCTGTTGACGGGTCTGGTCGTCCAGGGCCAGGTGGATAAGGCGAACCAGAAACACGAGCGGAAAGATCTGAGCGACCGGCTCGGCGCCGGGGATGCCGCCCACAGGGTCGAGGCGTCGGCGACGCCAGGCGAGCCGGTCAGGGTGTGGGTTGATGAGACGGTGCAGGACGGACGGCTGGTGGCCGGCCACTTCGACGTCCGGCAGCTCCCGTAACAGACGAACGGCCTCCCTGGTCACCACGTCACCAGGTCACCATGTCACCAGATCCGATGACGGCTTCAGCAACGCTCACCGATATCGTGCAGCAGTTTGCGCACCGCTATCGCCGCGCGCTGACGGTGAAAGCGGCACTGCTCGGCGGCCTGAGCCTGGCGATCGCCGGGATCTTGGGCTGGCGGCTGCATCCGCTTGCGCTCTCAGCGGCGTGGCGGATCGGCCTGCCCGCCGCCATCGGCCTGGCGGCATCTGGCGCGCTGGTCTGGTGGCTGCGGAAGCGCTGGCTGTCGTCCTCGACCAGCGTGGCCTACCTTGACGAGCGGCTCGGCCTGCAGCAGCGGCTGGTGACCGCCGCCGAATTCGCCGGCAGACCGCAGCCTCCCGCGTTGTATCCGCTCCTATTGGAGGATGCCGCGCGCCGGTGCTCGCCGGAACAGCTGCGAGCACCACGTCCCCTCGACCGCACCGCAGCTCTCCTCGTGGTCCTCCTCCTCGCGGTGTGGCTGTGGCCGCTCGCCGGCCGCTCGCCGCTCCAGCAGGTGGTGCAGCTGCCGAAGACCATCCCGCCAACACCCGCCCCGGAGCCGCCGGCTCCGCCGCAGTCGCCATCGAGCGATCAGCGCGATCAGCAGCAGCAACCGCAGCAGGCAGATGGGGGCAGCGACGCCCAGCAGCCGTCATCCGGCGGTCAGGACCAGTCGCCCAACCAGCCGCCGCGCGGTCGCGAGCCGCCGCGCGCGCCGTCATCCAGCCAGCAGCCATCCTCCGAAGGCTCCTCGGGTGAGCATCAGGCGCAGGGCACACCGCAGGATTCGCGCGATCAATCTCGTGACGGCGGCGCGCGCAGCGCAGATCAACCGCACGCCGAGTCGGATGCTCGCGGTCGCGCGAAGCCGTCGGATCGAGGCGGGCAGCAGCCGTCCTCCTCGTCCGGATCCGGCCAGCAGCAGGGTCAGGGCCGGCAGCAGGCCCAGGCCGATGCCAGCGGGTCTCAGGGCAAGCAGGATCAGGGACAGCCGGGGGCGGCCGCGCCGTCATCCGGCGGGGCAGGTCAGCAGCTTTCGGCCGGCGATCAGGAAGCGCTGAAGGCGGACATCCAGCAGCTGCTCAAAGAGGTGTCCGGCGAGCTGAAAGATCTCCAGGAGCAGTTGGCGGCCGCCCAGCAGAGTCAGCCGCCGCCGCAGGCCGGCACGGCGACCGACCCGGATCTGTACGGGACCCCCGAACGGCTGGATCCGGCCAAGGGCGACGAGGTGCCAATCCCATTGAAGTCGGACGCCGCGCCGACCAAGACGCGCCGGCCTGGCGGCGGCACCGGCGAGGCCTCACCCGATGTGTCCACAGACGGGCCGCGGATGGGGTCCGAGGACGCGCAGCTCTCCGACACCCCGGCGGACGAAGCCTCGGCGGGACGCCAGCCCGTGCCGCCCGAGTACCGGGACGTTTTTGACCGTCTCAATCGCAACACCGCACACTGACGTGACCCATGACACGTCACACGTGACACAGCACCCACAACGCGAGGTTGTTCCATGACACAGGGGACGATGACACCGGAGGAGTTTCGCAAGACGTTCGTCGCGCTCACCCGGGAGCTCCAGCGGGTGATCGTCGGCCAGGCGGAGGTGGTCGAGCGGCTGCTCATCGCGTTCTTCGCCGACGGCCACGTGCTGCTGGAGGGGGTGCCCGGCCTGGGCAAGACGCTGCTCGCGAAGTCCTTCGCGCAGGCGCTTGGGCTGTCGTTCAAGCGCATCCAGTGCACGCCGGATCTCATGCCGGCGGACATCCTCGGCACGCAGCTCGTCGTCGACCGCGGCGGCCACAAGCAGTTCGAGTTCGCCAAGGGGCCGGTCTTCACCCACATCCTCCTGGCCGATGAGATCAACCGCGCCACCCCCAAGACGCAGTCCGCCCTCCTTGAGGCCATGGCGGAGCACCAGGTCACCGTCTCGGGCACCACGTTCCGGCTGGAGGAGCCGTTCTTCGTGATCGCCACGCAGAACCCGATCGA
Source organism: Candidatus Omnitrophota bacterium (assembly GCA_016206585.1). Taxonomy (GTDB): domain Bacteria; phylum Omnitrophota; class Gorgyraeia; order Aquiviventales; family Aquiviventaceae; genus JACQRE01. Next base: position 3,464 of record JACQRE010000164.1, read on the forward strand.
GATGGAGGGGACGTTTCCGCTGCCCGAAGCGCAGCTCGACCGGTTCCTGTTCAAGATTTTCGTCGACTACCCCTCGATGGAGGAGCTCTCCCGCATCATCCGGCAGACGACGGTGGCCGAGTCAGTGCAGATCGCGCCGGTGCTGCCGCCCGAGCAGGCGCAGGCGTGGATCCTCAGCGCCCGGCGGCTCGTGCGCGACGTGCTCGTGGCCAGCCCCATCGAAGCGCACGTGGTGCGGCTGGTGACCGCCACGCGCCCCGGTGATGACGGGGCCGGGGCGGGCCGGTTCCTGCGCTACGGCGCGTCGCCGCGCGGAGCCCAGGCGATGCTGATGGGGGCGAAGGTGCGCGCGCTCATCCAGGACCGCGTCAACGTCAGCTTCGAGGACGTCAACGAGATGCTCATCCCGGCGCTCAACCACCGCGTCGTCCTGTCCTTCGAAGCCGAGGCGGACAAGAAGAGCTCCGCCGAGATTCTGACGGAGCTGACCGCGCCCCTGCGTCCCCGTTCCGCCGATCATGCCGCATGAGTGGCTGACGCCCCAGTTCATCGGCCGGCTCGAGGCGCGGGAGCTGTCCGTCAAATGGGTCCGGGCCGGCCACAAGCTGGGCGGCCGGTTCACCGTCAACCGCCGCGGCTCCTCCATCGAGTTCGCCGATTATTCCGCGTACTGCCCCGGCGATGACATCCGGGCCATCGACTGGAACCTCTACGCCCGCCTCGACCGGCTCTTCGTCAAAACCTTCAAAGAAGAAGTGGCGCTGACCGTCGAGCTGATCGTGGACGCGACCGCGTCCATGGCGCTGCCCACCCCGGAGAAGTTCGAGCGGGCCAGCCGGCTGGCGGTCAGCCTCGGCTACATCGGCTTGGCCGACCACCACCACATGCGGCTGAGCTGGGTGGCCCCGGGGCGCCTGCGCTCGAGCCCGTGGTTCCACCAGCGCCGCGAGCTCTTTGCGATGGCGGATCAGGCCGTGGCACAGCATCCTGAAGGCTGCGTGACGTTCGCCGACTGGACGCGGCGCGCGGCGATCGCCCTGCGGATGCGCGGCGGGCAGGCGATCCTCATCACCGACGGGATGATCGAGCCCGCCGATTTCTTTCAGGCGCTGCACCACCTTTCGGTGCGCAACCTCGACGTGAAGGTGATCCAGGTGCTGACCCCGCAGGAGCTCCATCCGGCGAAACTCCTGCGGGGCGGACTGCTGGTCGACGCCGAGACGGGCCAGACGCATCAGCTCGCCTACAGCGCCGCGGAGCTGGCGCGGGCGGTCGCGGAGCACAACGAGACGCTCGCCCGCTTCTGCAAGCGGCACGGCATGCCCTTCGCCCGCCACCGGCTGGATGAGCCGCTCGAGGAGTTCATCACGAAGACGCTGCCCATCCACGGGTTCCTCGAATAAGAATCACGCGTTCGCGCGTTGGCGAGTTCGCGCGTTGGCGCGTTGCAGACAAACGCGCAAACGCCCGCACGCGCAAACGCGCTAACCCAAACGCATGACTCTGCTGTCTCCCCTTGGGCTCCTCTGGTTAGTGAGCATCCCGATCCTTTGCTGGATCTGGCGCTTCACCGCCACCCAGCACCGGCGCCAAGTGCCCAGCCTCGTGCCCTTCGAGCGGCTGCTCAAGCGTCCGCCGAAGCGCCTGACCCGCCTGGTCGTGAACACGCTCTTCTGGCTGCAGCTGGCGGCCCTCCTCGGCGGAGCCCTGGCCCTCGCGCAGCCGGCACTCGTGCGCCCGCCCAGCCGGACGACGCTGGTGGTCCTCGACACCTCCGCCAGCATGGGGGCGGTGTCGGGGAGCACCTCGGCGCTGGAGCGCGCGAAGCGCGCCCTGCTGCGCCGCGTGGCGCGCAAGCGGCCCACCGAGCAGCTCTTCCTCGTGGCCACCTCGCCGCTGTCGCCGCTCACCCCGCAGCCCACCAGCGACGCGGCCGCACTGCGCCGCGCGATCCGCGACGTCCCGCTGAGCCATCTGGGCGGCAACCTGGCGACCACCGCGCACGTCGGCCGCGGGCTGCTGGGGGCGGAGCCCGACGAGACGGTGATCGTGACGGACGAGCCCGTCCCAGCCGCCGGGAGCGGCGGGCCGGGGCCCGTCCCGCCGGAGGAGCGGGTGCGCTGGCTCAGCGTGGGAGCGGCCCTGCCGAACGCGGCCATCGTCGGCCTCGACGCGCAGGGTCCCCTGTGCGATCCATCGGACGCGCGGATCGTCGTCACCGTCCAGAACTTCGCCCGGGAGGCCCAGGCGGCCGGCCTGCGCGTCGTGCAGAACGGCCGCCGGATGGCCGAGGAGCGGCTGGAGCTCTCCCCCGGCGAGCGGCGATCGCTCTCGCTGCCGGTGCCGGAGTCAGTGGAGGGTTGGGTGGTGATCGAGCTGGATGCCGCGCGCGACGCGCTGGCGTCCGACGATCGCGCGTGGATCCGTCTGGAGCGCGCCACCCGCCTGCCAATCCTCCTGCAGCTGCGGACCCCGTCGCTGCAGTCGGCCGTCTCCGGCTGGCTGGCGGCCTGTCCGACGCTGGCGTGGAGTGCCGCGCCGCCGGATGCCGGCGGCGCGGCACTGGTCGTGACGGACGAGGAGGCCGCACTCTCCTCAGCCGCCGCCGGGATGCTCTTCCTGCCGCCGTCGCAGCCCCGGCCGGTGCTGAGCTACTGGACGGTCTCCTCCGGCCATCCGATCGGCTCCTACTTGGCACCCGTGGGCATCGTCGGAGCGCCGCTCAACCTGGCCTCCGACGCGCCGCCGGGATTTCCCGTGATCGTTGCGCTGGTGAACGGCCGCAAGGTGCCGCTGGTCGTGGCCGAGGAGCGGGACGGCCGGCGGCTCGTCACGATGCGCTTCAGCCCCGCGGGTGTGGAGACCGCCCCGCCGGTCCTCCTCGCGTTTTTCAACAGCCTGCGGTGGCTCCTGGGAGCGCCGGGGAGCCAGCACGCCGGCGAATCGTTGATGGTCCCCGCGTTCACGTCGGGGATGGTGTCGGTGCGGCGGCCGGATGGCTCGACGGAGACGATGGCCGCACCGGATGGCGGGGTCCGGTATGACAACGCCACGCTCGCCGGGTTGTACCGCTTCCGGCAGGCGGGGGTTGGCTCGGAGGTGACGGTGGCGGTCAACGCCTTCGATCCGCTCGAATCGAACCTGCTGGATCGCGCGTCGACGTGGCGCGCC
>JACQRE010000022.1 GCA_016206585.1 Candidatus Omnitrophota bacterium
CGCGGACCCTGCCGCATGAGGACAACGTGGACTTGAGCGTCCCTGGGGGCAAGAACAGCGGCCGGACGTTCTATGGGATGGAGGGCAAGTACCTCGGGATCCCCAATCACGGGGTGTATAGCTATGTCCTGTTTCAGCGGGACGACAGCGATGAGGACCCGGAGGATCTCACGCGGGATTATGATTACAACTCGGAGTACTTCGGCCTCGGCGCCGAGGGCAAGTTGCTGGCCAACGTGCGCTATGCGACCGAGCTCATCCTGGAGACGGGCGATAGCGTGACCTCACTGACGCAACAGGAGCAGGACGTCACCGCCTGGGCGCTTGATGCCAGCGTCACGTATGACGTGCAACTGCCGACCCAGCCAACGATCTATGGCGAGTACGCCTTCGGCTCCGGCGATTCGGATCGGTCGAACGTGACCAATACCGTGAATGGGAACCTCGCGGGCAAGGACACCAACTTCCTCTACTTCGGCTACCTGCCCACGGGCTATGCCCTCGCCCCCCGCCTCTCCAACCTGCGGATGCTGAAGCTCGGCATGGCGCTCAAACCGCTGGAGTGGGTCCGCTGGTTCAGGGACCTGACCTGCAGCGTGGATTTTTACCGCTATATGAAAGAGGAGCCAGCCGGCGGGATCTTCGATGCGGAAGCGAGCGAGACGGATCGCGATGTGGGCTATGAAGTCGACCTCACCCTCTCTTGGCAGGTCCTGTCGGATCTTGGCCTCACGATCGAGTACGGCCGCTTTCAGCCAGGCGATGCCTACCCGCGCGCGACCAACGACGCGAGTCAGTACTTCTCTGTCAGCGTGACGACGACCTTCTGACGTGAGGAGGGCTTAGTACGTGATCTGCAGCTTGTGCAGCCAGCGGATGAGGGAGTAGCGGCTGATCCCAAGGAGTTGAGCGGCTTTCACCTGGTTCCAATTCGCCCGTCGCAACGCCGCGATGATCACCTTCCGGGTGACCTGGTCTCGCGCCTCAGCCAGCGACAGGCTCGTCAGCATCATGGGGATGGTTTCCGTCGCGCCCACGGCACGACTGACGGCGTCGACCAGGACATCGTGGCTGAACGGCTTGGCGACGAGCTCAAAGGCGCCGAGCGAGCTGTAGTAGGGTGCGTCAGACCGGTTGCAGTAGGCTGAGACGATAATGACCGGGATGTCGGGAAAGTTGTGCTTGACGATGGGAAGCAGCTCCGTGCCCTCGAGCCCCTTCATGCGGATGTCCAATAACACGCACTCATACGAATCTTTCTTGAGCAGGTCCATCGCCCGGGTGCTGTCGGCGCACACCGTCACCTTGTAGCCCGCCTTGGTCAGGGTCAGCTCTGAGAGCCTGCACGCACCGGGATCGTCGTCAATCACCAGCACCCGTACCGGTTCTGCCATCTGTCGCTCCAGCCAGGATCACTCGGGCGGGAGGTCCTCAGACATGGCCCGCGGCACGTCCATCCACAGCGTGGACCACCGCGCCAGATCCCCCGGCAGCTCGCTGAGCGGCTTGCTCTGGGCCGCCTGCACCACGCCTGCCATGCCCCACCATAACCCTGCGATCACCGCTGCACCGCGGAGCACCTTGCGCATCGGCCCCTCCCTGTTAAGGAGAATATGCCTGACCTCGCGCAGCAGCGTCAAGGCCGCAGGCAGTTCCCCCTCGGCGCTCTCACATGACCGCCAGGAGCGCGCCCATGACGATGAAGCTGGCGAGGTGGCAGCCGGTGTTGATCGCGTAGAGCCGGAGCGTCCGGCCCTCGAAGAGGTACGCGCTCACCGTCGTGGTGGCCACGAAGCCCAGCCACAGCCAGAACCCGACGTGCGCGCCGGCAAGCAGCGTCGAGGCGCCCATCGCCTCCACGCAGTGCGCGAGGAAGTAGGCCAGCACGAGCGAGGCGACGAACGTCCCGCCGTACGCGCGCGAGAGGCCCTGCCGCTTGCGCCGCTCGAGCTCTTCCGGGCTCCAGCCGACCGCCGCGAGCCACCGCGTCCCGAACAGCGGCGGCGCGTACCAGATCGCGCCGACGGCCATGTTCGCCACCGCGGCCGCCAACACCGCCACGAGATGGATCTCGATCTTCGGCGCCATCCATCACCTCCGTGTGCGCGCGACCGTCCCGCCCACCACGAGGCCAGCCGCAATGAGCACGAGGTTCTTGATGACGAACTCGCCCTCGGTCGTCAACAGCAGCGGATGGCCCTGTTGAAACGCGATGTCCGGCCGCAGCACCAGGACGAGGAAGGTCCCGGCCAACTGCATCCAGAACAGGAACAGCGTCAGGCGCAGCGCGACGGCGAAGAGCAGCCCCAGGCCGATGGCTACCTCCCACAGTCCCAGGAACGGCACGAAGAATGCGGGCGACACCCAGTAGACCGTGCGGGCGACCAGGTCGGCGACTGGGCTTTTCCCGATCACTTTGAGGAGCCCGAACCAGATGAAGACCGCGGCAAGGGCGACGCGGACGACGTGGACCCCGGAGGCGCTCATGAACGCGATCATCCGCGCGTCCAGTCGCTCCCAGCGCCGGCGCAGGGCCGAACGGAGGCTCATCGGCCATCCCATGGGCGCTAGTCCGACGGCAGGTCCTCGGTGTCAACGGTGAACTGTTCCCGGTCGATCTCCGAGGCCTTCCCGCACTCGAGGCATTGAATCGTCACCAGCTCCCGCGTGGCGTCCGCCGAGACGATCGTCACGTTGAGCGAAAAGCAGTACGGGCACTTCACCCGGTTCATGAGGGCGGCAGGCGCCGCGGCCTCCCGGCGCGGCGTCCGCGTACAGCTTACTTCGAGGCGGGAGCGGTGGAGGGCGCTTTCGCGGCGAAGGGGCACTGCCAGCCGCCTGCTGTGCCCGTCGCGTAGCCCCACACGCGGCAGACCACCCCGATGAGGCTCACGATGATGATGAGCCCGCCGAGGATCTGTCCCACCTGCTTGAGCCGTCCTCGATGGCCCGACGCCCGCTCGAGGACCCAGTAGCCGCCGATCGCCGAGAGCAAGAGGATTCCCGCTCCAGAGGCCATTCGGCACCTCCTTGTATGGAGTCAGTCTACCACATGTTCACGGCAGGACGCTGGTCGGACGGTCCGGGCCGCGGACGGAGCAGTCGAAGGGGTAGAGGTACATCGGGACAAGCCGGGCCGGGTCGTCGCGCTCGCCCGCCAGCCACCGGTCACGGCCGAGCCGGGCCAGGGTCGCGGCCCGCGGGAGCCACAGCTCGGGCGCCGCAATCTGGGCGCGGGGGAAGCGCCCGAGGATCTGATCGCGGTAGCGCGCGCAGCCGTCCCCGAGGAAGACGGCCGCCTGCTTCATCTGCTCCAGCATCTCATCCACCGGTCCCAGCAGGTACTCGCTCTGCTTCACCGGGCGGCCATCCCGAACCTGAAAGAGCGCGGTGTAGATGTTCTGCTGCTTGGCGTCGAGCACGGGCGACACCCAGCCCTCCGCGAACGGCACGTTGGCCGCCAGGACATCGAGCGACGGGATCCCGACGACCGGTGTGCGCCTCGGAAACGCCAGCGCCTTGACGAACGCCAGGCCGATGCGCAGCCCGGTGAACGACCCCGGGCCGATGTCGACGACGATCGCGTCGATCTGCTCCAGCGTCGTCTGGGCGGCCTGCAACACCCGGCTCACCGCGCCGGGCAGCTCCACCGCGTGCGGGTGCTCCGCCAGCAGCTCGTACGACGCGAGGAGGCGCTCGCCGTCGATCGCCGCGACCCCGAGCTGCCGCGTGGCGGTCTCAATGGCCAGGAGCGTCATGGGCTTCCTCTCGCGATTGCTCTAGGTGCGCGGCGAGCTCGGCGGCCCGCTCGCCGAATGGGACGAGCTGGAGCCGGCGCCGGTTCGTGCTGACATGGCTCAACCGGACCGCCAGGTGGTGTTCCGGGAGCAGGCCGGCGAACCGCTCCGCCCACTCGATGAGCGTGATCTTCTGCGGAGAGAAGATGAGGTCCACGTCGAGCCAGGAGGCGGACGGCGGACCGTCGAGCCGGTAGCCGTCCACATGGACGAGCGGGACGTCGCCGGGATACTCGCGCACGAGGACGAACGTCGGGCTCTTGATGGTGCCCGGGTCGCGCCCGAGGCCCCGGGCCACGCCCTGGATCAGGGTCGTCTTGCCGCTGCCGAGCTCACCCTGCAGGGCCACGACATCGCCCGCGCGCAGGAGACGGCCGATCCGCTCCCCGAACGCCTGCGTCTCTTCCACCGACCCGCTGAGGAAGGTCATCATTTGAAGTGGCGAAACCCGCGGGGGACGAGCCGCGTGACGCGGCCATCCGCGGCCGCCAGCTCGACGCCGACCCCGCGCCGAAGCGCCGTCCCAATGCGCGTCACCGGCACCGCGCCCAGCCGACGCGGCACGCGGGCCGCGTCGCGTGCGCCCACCGCAACGAGCAGCTCGAAATCCTCGCCGTCCATCAGGGCGTGATAGGCGCCTGAGCCTCCGCGCCACGCGCGGCACCCGCACGCGCGGCGCGAGCACACCCGCGCCGCCCTCGCCACCGGGATCCTGGCGGCCTCCACGCGCAGCGTCACCTGGCTTGCGCGGCTCATCTGCCACAGGTCCTGCGCCAGCCCGTCCGAGCGATCACTCATCGCGTGCGGCCTGACCCGACGCACGAGGGCCTGGGACTCGGCGAGCCTCGGGAGGAACCGCGCATGCCGCCCGCTGC
>JACQRE010000177.1 GCA_016206585.1 Candidatus Omnitrophota bacterium
CAACAGTCGGGTATAGCACAGTGGTAGTGCGCTAGCTTCCCAAGCTAGTCACGCGGGTTCGATTCCCGCTACCCGCTCTCTTCCTTATTCCTGTTTACAACAAGAAAACGACGATGAATAAAAAGGTGCTCCTCATGGCTGGCGTGTTGATGTATTCCTCCTTCAGCAAGCCCGCCCCATCTCCGGGGCAAGATGTCATCCCGGATCAAGAGGGGAACCAAGCTCAACACCCTGCGCTCGCTCTTGACTTCTACGCCGGCGGAAGCATCTTTGGAAGCTCGTTTGAAGTACAAATCTCTGGTGCGCACATCACGTATCGGGAAATTGCCCAAGGCAGCACACAAGAAGCGAGAAAAATCGAACGACCGTTATTGCCCGTCGAACTTGATGAGATTCGCACGACGATCAGGGATACTCATCTCATCGATCTTCAGTCACAGGATGTGACGAAGGAGCCGCTCGTGCCTGATCAAGCCTCTTATCGGATTTCCCTCTCTCTTGATGGGAAGGAGAATACAATACATTGTGGCATTCCTCCTTCTGGCACGGTACCGACTACCAAGTGCCAGAAACGAATTAACCAGTTAAGACTGAAATTGAATAATATTTTGGGCGTGAATATCTCTTGACCTGAGAATTTGCCGCATTCCTCATCAGCGTCTTACTTATGCCTAGATTGCAGAGAGCTTTCAGCATCCTGGTATTGTGTTTCCTCTCCGGCTGCGCGACCGAATCCCTGGACTATGCGCCCGCCGCCAGCCCGCAGCAGGCCATCCCGCAGCTGCATGGCTCGTACCATCGCGTGAAATCGGGAGAAACGCTCTGGCGCATCGCCCACTCCTACGGCCTGGAGGTCGAGACCCTGGCGTCGGTGAACCAGTTGCCCAGCACGCGCGAACTCAAGGTCGGGCAGAAGCTGTTCATCCCACTGCCGCCCGAGACCGTCAACTTCCTCTGGCCGGCCCGCGGCACCGTCAACAGCTCCGGCGCCTCCCACGGGATTGACATCACCGCGCCCTCCGGCAGCCTGGTGCGCGCATCGCGCAGCGGCCGTGTGGCTGTCGCCGCCAGGCATTTGTCCGGCTGGGGGAAGACCGTGGTCCTGGACCACCTGGACGGCTACCTCACCGTCTACTCCGGTATGGAGCAGATGCTGGTGGGCCCCGGGGCCGTGCTGCGGCAAGGGATGCCCATTGGCAACCTCGGGTCCCGCGCGCTGCATTTTGAAATCCGCTACGGCGATACGCCTCGTAATGTCCTCGCCCTGCTGCCCAGCGAATGATCAACCTGCGTCCTGAGCTGGAGCGTCATCTCCAGCAGCGGCTCAACGCGTTCCGCGACGGCTTCCGCCATAACCTCGCGCTCATCGGACCGCCGGGAAGCGGGAAGACCTTTCAGCTGCATCAGCTGCTCGGCCATCCGGAACCGCATGCCTTGGTGATCTACTGCGCGTTGTACCGCGAATCGTGCCGGAGCTTTCTCCAGCGGCTGCTCTGCGCCATCCTACAGGCCGGCTCAGGGCCGACCAAGCCGGGCACCACCAGCCCCCAGCTGCTCGAGGCGCTGCTGCGGCATGCCGAGCCGCACCTGCCGAAGACGGCCGCGGCGATCCGGGCCATCGACGGCCTGCTGGCCCGCCGGCTCTACGGGGAGGCGTTCAACCGCGCGCTCGACACGGTCCCCGTGCTGATGGAGGAGCGCCAGCGGCCGGCGCTGCTCATCCTGGATGAGTTCCTCTTCCTCGAGGAGCTCGGCCTGACCCACGCGTTCCATGAGCTGGGCAAACGGGTCATGACGTGGCCTTCCACGCTGTTCATCCTCGCCAGCTCCTCCCCGCATCGGGCGCGCACGATCCTCCGGGAACGGCTGCAACTCCTGTTCGGGCAGTTCGAGCTGTTGACGCTGGAGGCGCTGAACCGCGAGGCGGCGACCGCCTGGGTCCAGCACGAGCTCAAAGGGGTGCGCGGCACCAAGACGGCCGCCCCGTTTCTTATCGACTGGCTGGGCGGCTCTCCCTGGTACCTCGCCGTGTGGCTCAAGCGGCTCAAAGAGCTCGCGACGCTCGCCAGAAGCGCGCAGCTGACCGAAGCGCTCTTCCTGCAAACCGCCTGGGACCTCTTGGGCAACCCCGACGGCACGCTGCACCAGTGGTGCCGTTCCCGGGTGGACGCCCTGGCGCACACCCGGCAGGGCGCGCGCGCGCTGGAAGCGCTCATCCACGTGGCCAGCGGGGCCCGCACGATGACGGAACTCAGCAAGCGCGTCGGACGCGGCGGGCTTTCCGAGGCGCTGCAGCTGCTCGTCGAGCACGACGTCGCGCAGCGCAGCGGCGTCTGCTGGCGGGTCACCGACCCGGTGCTGCGCTGCTGGCTCTCCACGGTGCTCCTGAGCCAGCGCGCGGATGCCCGGCTGCCGGAGGCCGACGTGCGCCAGCGGGTGGAACAGGCGGTGCGGGATCTCTGGACCGAGTGGACGCACGCGCAGACGCGTTCGCTCTCGGAGCAAGTGGTCCGGCTCTTCAACCGGTTCGCCGACGACACGGTAGCGCTCGATTCGAAGACGGGCCGGCTGCCGAAGTTCGAGTCGATTTCGACTCACGAACCCGTGGGGCCGGGTGCGGAGAGCTACCTGATCGCCGACGGGCCGGGACGCCGCTGGTGCGCGACGGTCCAGCTCGACCCGGTGGATGAGAATGCGATCGCCGCCTTCGATGCGTTCTGCCGGACGCAGATCCCCCGGCCGTCCCGCAAGGTCGTCATCATGAAATCCAGCATCGACCAGAACGCCCGCGTGGTGGCGAAGGCCGCCGACATGTGGGTGTGGAGCCCCGAGGACCTGAAAGTGCTCATGGAACTGTATCATCATGGCTGAGTTACAACGGTTGTGGGCGCCGTGGCGCAGCGCCTTTCTCACGAGGACCTCGCCGGGGCGCTGCATCTTCTGCGCGGCCAAGCGCGCACAGAATGACCGCCGGCACCTCGTGGTGGCAAGAGGGCGGGGGACGCTGGCAATGCTCAACCTCTATCCGTACAACAACGGCCACGTGATGGTCGCACCCGCCCGGCACGTCGGCGAGCTGGAGTCGCTCACCGCAGCCGAATGGGCGGAGATGGGCCGCCTCAGCCAGCGGCTGATGACCCGGCTGCGCGCGGCCCTCCGTCCTCATGGTTTCAACGTCGGGATGAACCTGGGGCGGGTCGCGGGGGCCGGCTTCCCGGGCCACCTCCACCTGCACATCGTCCCGCGCTGGAACGGCGACACCAACTTCATGCCCATCGCCGGGCGCACCAAAGTGATCTCCCAGTCGCTGGAGGAGCTCTACAGGCTCCTGCGGCCATGAAGATTTCAGGCGAGCCGATGAGCCCGGTCGCGAGCCGGGAAGAGTTGGAGGCCAGGGAAGAGCGCTGGCTCGCCCCGTACGCGATGAAGAGCCGCCAGACGAAGGGACGGCAGCATCCGGAGCCGGAAGATCCGTACCGCACCGCGTACCGGCGCGACCGCGACCGGATCATCCACACCACGGCCTTCCGCCGGCTCGAGTACAAGACCCAGGTCTTCGTGAACCACGAAGGCGACCACTACCGCACGCGGATCACCCACACCCTGGAAGTTGCCCAGATCGCCGTGTCGATCGCCCGCACCTTGCGCCTCAACGAGGACCTGGTGGAAGCGGTGGCTCTCGCCCACGATATCGGCCACCCGCCGTTCGGCCACGCCGGGGAGGATGCCCTGCGCGAGCTCATGGAAGGGCACGGCGGGTTCGAGCACAACATCCAGGGGCTGCGGATCGTCGACCTGCTGGAGGCGCGCTACCCGGGCTTCCCGGGCCTCAACCTCACGTGGGAAACGCGCGAGAGCATCAACAAGCACCGCACGCCGTACGATCAGCCGGACCTGACGGTGGCCCTCGATCCGAACACCTCGCCGTTGCTCGAAAGCCAGATCGCCGATGTCGCGGATGAGATCGCGTATGACAACCATGACCTTGATGACGGCCTCGTATCAGGTATCCTTAAAGAAGAGGACCTGGCGGGCCTTGCACTGTGGCAGCAGACCTGCGAGGCGGTGGAGTCGATGCACCGGCGGCTCGAGCCGGAGATCCGGCGGTACCAGATCATCCGCACGCTGATCAACCGGCAGGTCACCGGCCTGATCGAGGCGTCGGTGGAGCGGCTGAAGCATCACCAGATCGACTCCGTGGAGCGTGTGCGCGGCTGCCGCGCGCGGCTGATTGGGTTCAGCGACGAGATGACGCAGCTTCGGACCCCCCTGAAACGGCTCCTGTGGAACCAGTTCTACCACCACTACCGCGTCGCCCGCATGGCGGACAAGGCCAAACGGTTCATCACGGAGCTCTTCCACCTCTACCTGGCCAAGCCGGAACAGCTCCCGAACACCACGCGCTCGCGGATCACCCGCGGCGACGATCCGCACCGGGTGGTGTGCGACTACATCGCGGGGATGACCGACCGGTACTGTCTGGAGGAATACAAAAAGCTGTTCGACCCCTTCGAGCGGGTCTGAGAAAGGACAGGGCGATGCGCGCAGTGGCGTGGGGGGTGGTGGTGCTGATGGGGGTGAGCGGGTGCCTGGGCCGGAAGAGCTCGCTCCTGCTGGAGCGGCAAGCCCGTGGTCCCCTGGACGAAGAGCGCACGGTGGCCACCGCCGTCACCTGGCACCTCAAGCCGCTCTCGCAGACCCAGACCAAGCAGGGGGTCGAGATCACGGTCACCCACGCCACCCCGCCGTATCTGCGGGACCTCTTCAACAACAAGGCGATCTTCGGCCCCTATGCCGGTGCGAGCCCCTATTTCCCCGAGCACTTGGTCTTCTACGTCAAGGTCGCCAACCGCAGCGACCAGCGCCTCCGCCTCTCCCCGGAGGAGTTCATCGTGGTGGATGACCGCGGCAACCAGTACAGCACCGTGAGCACCGACTACGTCACCGCCTTCGCCGAGTACAAGCATGGGGCCTCGACGACCACGCGGGGGCTGCTGGAAAACGCCAGCCCGGGTTATTTCGGCTTCAGCTTCCCGGTGGGCAAGCTCGTCGCCTCCAAGCCGCAGGGGCGCTTCGCGCTGCTGCAGCAGTCGGGGCTGCAAAGCGGCTCTCTCTATCCCGGCGTCGTCTACGACGGCCTGGTCGCGTTCTGGAACCCCGCGTCGACCGCCAAGGTGCTGCGAGTCCTGGTCACCAACGTGAAGACGAACTTCAACGCGAACAACGAGCCGACCCTCTCGCTCGAGTTTCCGTTCGAGTTTGACGCCGTCAAACAGTAACCGGCCGCCCATCCGCCCCGTCCCCGCCTCATGAATCAGGCCCTCCAGACCGACCCGCTGTTGGAGGATCTCACCCCGGCCCAGCGCGAGGCGGTCATCCACGAAACCGGACCGCTCCTGATCATCGCGGGGGCCGGCACCGGCAAGACGACCGTCATCGCCCGGCGCATCGCGTGGCTCATTGCCACCAAACGTGCCCGCCCGGAAGAGATCCTGGCCCTGACGTTCACCGAGAAGGCCGCCGCCGAAATGGAGGAGCGCATCGACCTCCTCGTCCCGTACGGCTACCTGGACGTCACGGTGAACACCTTCCACGCCTTCGGCGACCAGCTGCTCCGCGACCACGCCATGCGCATGGGGCTGACCCCCCAGTTCCGCGTTCTCTCCAAGGCCGAGCAGCTCGTCTTCCTCCGCCAGCACGTGTTCGATCTACCGCTGCAGGAGTTCCGGCCGCTCACCGACCCCACGCGGTTCCTCGACGCGCTCGCCGCCGTCTTCGCCCGCGCCAAGGATGAGGCGGCCGACCCGGAGGAGTTCCTCGCCTATGCGGAGTCGGCGCGGCGCGCCGCCGAGGCCGCCCCGCATGATGCGGCGCTGGGCGCGCAGGCCCGGCGCGCCGGCGAGCTGGCGAAGAGCTACGCCGCGTACCACCGGCTGCTGCGCGAAGCCGACGCCGCCGATTTCGGCGACCAGGTCCTGCTGGCCGCGCAGCTCTTGGAGCGCCACCCGGACGCGCTGACCGCCCTCCAGCGGCGGTTCCGCTACGTGCTCGTGGATGAGTTCCAGGACACCAACTTCACGCAGTTCCGGCTCCTGCAGCTGCTCGCGGCCCCCGAGGCGAACATCACCGTCGTCGCGGACGACGACCAGAGCATCTACAAGTGGCGCGGAGCGGCGATCAGCAACGTCCTGAAGTTCCTCGACCACTACGCGTCGGTCCGCACCGTCGTCCTCACCGAGAACTTCCGCTCGAGCCAGCCGATTCTCGACTGCGCCTACCGGCTGATCCGGTTCAACGACCCGGACCGGCTCGAGGTCCGCCAGGGCATCGACAAGCGGCTCGTGGCGCGCGCCGCGCAGGGCGCGCGCGCGCAGGAGCCGCCGCATTTCCACGTGTTCGACACCGTCTCCAGCGAGGCGGACTGGGTCGCCCGCACCATCCGGGATGCGGTCGAGTCGGGCGCGCGCCGGCCCGGCGATTTCGCCATCCTGGTGCGCTCGAACCGCGAGGCGGACCTGTTCCTGCGCGCGCTCAACGTCGCGGGCGTCCCGTGGCAGTTCAGCGGGGCCAGCGGCCTCTTCGCCCGCGAGGAGAGCAAGATGCTGCTCTCCTGCCTCAAGGCGCTCGCCGACCCGGACGACAGCCTCAGCTGGTACCACGTCGCCAGCTCGCCGCTCTACCGCTGCCCCATGCGCGATCTGACGACGCTCCTGGCCGAGGCTTCGCGGACCAACCAGAGCCTCCGCGCCGTCATCCAGCGGCTGGAGCAGCACCCAGTACTGGCCGGCCAGCTGTCGGAGGAGGGCCGGCGCCTCCTGGACGCCCTCGTCAAGGACGTGGACGCGCTGCTGGAGTGGTCGCGGACGCATTCGGGGGGACAGGTCCTCCACCGTTGGCTGATGGATCGCGGCTTCGTCGCGGGCCTCAGCCGCGCCGAGCGCACCGAGGAGCTGCTGCAGCTCCAGACGGTGGCGCGCTTCTTCAACCAGCTGCGCCGCGTGGAGGAGCTCGCCGGCGGGAGCCTGCCATCGCTGATGGAGCACCTGGAGCTGTTCCAGGCGATGGGCAACGAACCTGTGGAAGAGGACGACGCCTGGGCCGACCGCGTCAACGTGCTGACGCTCCACAAGGCGAAGGGGCTGGAGTTCCCCGTGGTGTTCCTGGTCGGGCTGGTGCAGGGGCGGTTCCCGACGCCGCAGCGGCGGGATCCGATCGAGCTGCCGGAGCCGCTCATCAAGGACATCCTGCCGGCCGGCGATTACCACCTGCAGGAGGAGCGGCGGCTGTTCTACGTCGGGATGACGCGGGCCAAGGAGGGGCTCCATCTGACGTGCTCGTATGATTACGGCGGCAAGACGGTGAGGAAGGTCAGCCAGTTCGTGCTCGAAGCGCTGGACCTGGCCACGCCAAGCCCCCCGGCGAAACGGGCCAGCGCCCGGGAGCTCATCGAGCGCTCCTCGGCCAAGCCGCCCCTGCCGGTCGCCCACACGAAAGGGCGGGCCAGCCTGCGGGTGGATCCGCACGGGGTGGACGACTACCTGACCTGCCCGCTGAAGTACCGGTACAGCCACGTGCTGAAGATCCCGGTCATGCGCCACCACCTGGTCGTCTACGGCGCCGCGCTCCATAAAGCGGTGGAGGCGTTTTTCAGGGGTCGCCTGGAGGGCCGCGAGATGGCGGAGGACGAGCTCCTCGCGGCCTTCGAGCGCCACTGGAGCTCCGAGGGCTTCCTCACGCGCGAGCATGAGGAGCTGCGCCTCGCGCAGGGACGGGAAGCGCTGCGCCGGTTCCACGCCCAGCAGCGCGTCCACCCAGAGCACCCGTATGTGATCGAGGGGAAGTTCAAGTTCCCGCTGGACGACCTCCTCGTCGTGGGCCGATGGGACCGCGTCGACCGCGAGGGGGATCGCGTCGTGATCATCGACTACAAGTCCTCCGAGATCCGGGAGCAACGCGTGGCCGATGAGCGGGCCAGGGAGTCGCTCCAGCTGTTGGTCTACGCGCTGGCCTGGCACACCCTCCACGGCCAGATGCCGGACCGGGTCGAGCTGCGGTTCCTGGAGACCGGCCTGGTGGGACGTGCCCGGTTTGACGAGGACGATTTCTCCCGCGCCAAGGAGTTCCTGCGGCAGGCCGCGCGCGGGATTCGTGCCCAGGAGTTTCCGGCCAGGCCGCAGGAGTTCGCCTGCCGCTGGTGCGCTTTTCAATCCATCTGCCCCTTCGCCTTCCAGTCCCGTTAGTCAGGAAATAGACCCCTCCCCCTAAAAAATCTCCTCGATCTCTTGACGCTCCGACTAATACTATGATAATTTTAAATTGTTAGGCTAAGTATGTGTTAAGTAATATGGCGCACTGAGCGAAAGCGCAGTCATAAAGCTACCGGGTCCCTCAGCCCGATGATGGATGGCCGAGCTGCCAAGCACGTGGTGGTTCGGCCTGTTTGTATGGTGCGCGGCCAGCGTGGAGGACCGAGCGATGTTTCAGCGACCCGCCCCGCACGTGAAGGTGGTGCCGTCCGCTCTGGAGGTTTCGGAGGCCCGCTTCAAGCGGTTCCTGAAGGAGATGGAGGCCTACGAGCGCCATCTGACCTACGAGCGCACCATGGACGCCTTCCTCGACCTGTACTCCTCCTGGAAGAAGACCCACAACACGCCGATCAAGCTGCGCCTGGTGATGCTGGCCTTCGAGCTGCACCGGCTCAACAGCGAGTTCGCGTGTGACCTCTCCTTCCCGGACGAGCGCTGATGCGGGAAATCCTGGTGCGGAACCTGACCTCCAGCGACTGGCTCAAGCGCGACTGCGTGGTCACGGAGCTCATGCAGCAGGGCGACTACGCCACGAAGGTCATCCGCCGGTGCACCTACCACGTGGAGTCGAAGACCGCCATGCCCGCCCTCCTGGACTCGGTCCAGTGGGCCCATAACCTCGATCCGCTACCGCCGCGCCAGGTGTTCGTGACGAAGGACCTGGACCCGGACAGCGGCGGAGAACGGGTCGTCTACAAGGTGCTGGGACACTTCTACGTCGTCTGGGAGCGCGAGGTCTACTGCATCGGCTACCGCCACATCCTCTCGATGGACATCGAGGCGCCGGAGACGCTGATCGAAGAATAAGCGGGGTGGAGTGATTGACGGTCGTTGGGGGCCGTGCTAGAGTGGCGGCCATGGCGGCGACGCGGACGACCATTGCGGTGCTGGGCGACGGAGGGTGGGGCACGACACTGGCCATCCACCTCCACCGCCTGGGTCATGCGGTCCGGTGGTGGGGGGCGTTTCCGGACTACGTGAAGCAACTCGACCGGCGCCGCCAGAACGTGAAGTTCCTGCCGGGCATCCGCATCCCGCGATCGCTGCCCATTACTTCTAACATCGCCGACGCGCTCGACGCGGCGGTCATCGTCCTCGCCATCCCCTCGCAGCATCTGCGCGCCGCCATCCGTCCGCTATCCGGCTCCGTTTTCAGCGGCCCCATCTTTGTCAGCGCCGCGAAGGGGCTGGAGCGTGGCAGCCTCAAGCGGATGTCGGAAGTCATTCTTGAGGAGCTGGGACCCGTGCCGCTGGCCGTGCTCTCCGGCCCAAACATCGCTTCGGAGATCGCCCAGGGGCACCCGGCCAGCTCGGTCATCGCCTCAAGCAGCGCGGCGGTAGCCGCCCGCCTACAGACGGTGTTCATGAGCAACCAGCTGCGCATCTACACCTCCAACGACCCGGTCGGCGTGGAGCTGGGGGGTGCGCTGAAGAACCCCATCGCGATCGCCGCCGGCATCGGCGACGGCCTTGGCTTCGGCGCCAACGCCAAGGCGGCGCTGGTGACGCGCGGCGTCGTGGAAATGACGCGGCTGGGTCTGGCGATGGGTGCGCGCGCCGAGACGTTCTGGGGGCTGAGCGGCCTCGGAGACCTCGTCACCACCTGCCTCTCCGGACGGAACCGCTGGCTCGGTGAGCAGCTCGGGCAGGGCCGGCCGCTCAAGCGAGTCCTTGCCTCGACGCCGATGGTGATCGAAGGCGTGGAGACATCGGCCGCCGCCGTCCGGCTGGGCCGGACACACCGGGTCGAGCTGCCGATCATCGAGCAGGTCCACGCCATCCTGTTCCGCCGCCGCGCGCCCCGCGCAGCCCTGCAGGCGCTCATGAGCCGCCGTCGAAAACCTGAATCCCGCCTCGTTTGACACTGTTCACCCTCCCTGCTATTCTGTAAGTTCATGATTTTCAACCCGTTCCTGACTTCACAGTGTCGCGGCTGAGCGACGCCGGGGCGTGGCATAGTCCCTCGACTCGGCGGCCGCCGGCGAGAGTGAGTATTTGAAATTCATATTCCGCCACCCAGCCACATCGGGGCGTGGCGTAGTTTGGTAGCGCGCCTGAATGGGG
>JACQRE010000166.1 GCA_016206585.1 Candidatus Omnitrophota bacterium
CTGCAGGACATGGCGCATCAATCCCTCCGCCATGACGCTGCGGCAGCTATTGCCCGTGCACACGAAGAGGATGCGCTTCACGCTCATGCCAAGATACCAGACATGAGACAGGAGACTTGAGACATGAGACCGAGGTCGGCCCGATGTGCATCCAACCATCGCTGGCGGTCTCTAGTCTCAGGTCTCATGTCTCAGGTCTGATGACGGCGAGGATCGCCGCCGATGAAATCGCGCCCTCCCGGCGGATCTCGATGCGGTTACCCACGACCTCGACGACCGTGGACTCCCGCCCGAGCCGCGTCGGGCCGCCGTCCAGAATGCAGTCGATGGCGCCGTCCAGCGCGGCCGCCACCTCCGACGCGTCGGTCGGCGGCGGCGACCCGGACCGGTTGGCGCTGGGAGCCGCGACCGGCACCGCGCAGGCTTTCAGGAACGCCTGGGCCACCGGATGGTCCGGCAGCCGGAACCCCACGGTCTTGCCGTCTTTCGAGGGCATCACGATCGTCAACGGCCCGGGCCAGAACCGCTCGATCAGCCGCGTCGCCGCCACCGGCACCGCCGACACGTACGGACGCATCTGCTCCGGGGCGTAGAGGTGCAAGGAGTACGGTTTCTCCGGCGGCCGCCCCTTCACCTGGTTGAGCCGCTCGATCGCCTTCGGGTTGGTGGCATCAGCGCCCAGGCCGTAGACGGTCTCCGTGGGAAACGCCACGAGCCCGCCCCGCCGCACAATCGCCGCCGCTTCGGCCAGCGCGGCCGGATCGGGAGCGTCGCCGAGCACCCCCAGGACGCGGGGAGTTCCCATCACCCCACCACCTGCGCCTCGTGGTGGCTCCCCATGGCAGCAATGGGAGCCGCCACGGCGAAGTCTGTCACCTCAATATCGCTCAGCGTGTCATGCTCCATGATCAACTTCGCGGCCCGCCCACGGCGGGCCGGCGCAGATGGTGGGGTCAGCGCGGCAGGTTCCGGTCGGCCTTCTGATGGCTCGCGGCAAGCTGCCGCTTGTGCTCGGTGAGCTTGCGGGCCAGCCGCCGGTCGCTGAGAGCGAGACACTGCACGGCGAGAATCGCCGCGTTGGCCGCGTTGTCGATCGCCACGGTCGCGACAGGGACCCCCTTCGGCATCTGGACCGTCGAGAGCAAACTGTCGAGCCCCTTCAGGCTCTTGCTGTTCACGGGGACCCCGATCACGGGCAGGATCGTGTGCGCCGCCACGACCCCGGCCAGGTGCGCGGCGCCGCCGGCCCCCGCAATGATGGCTTTGATGCCGCGCGAGGCCGCTGTCCCGGCGTACTCGCGCACGAGCTCGGGCGAGCGGTGGGCCGAGAGCACCCGGGCCTCGCACGGCACGCCGAACGCCTTCAGGGTCTTCGCCGCCTGCTCCATCACCGGCCAGTCCGAATCCGACCCCATCAGGATGCCCACCACCGGTCGCTGCGCCATGCTCGTTCGTCCTCTGGTTATCGCGCGACGGGTTTCTTCAGCGCGCGGAAGCCGATGTCTTTGCGGTAGGTCATCCCGTCGAACCGGATGGCGCCGATCGCCTCATACGCGGTCTTGAGCGCCGCCTCCAAGTCCGTGCCCACGCCGACGACGTTGAGCGCCCGCCCGCCCCCGCTGAGGAACCGCTCCCGGTCCTTCTTCGTGCCGGCGTGGAACACCATCAGGTCCTTGCGGTTCGCCAGCCGGTCGAGCCCCGAGATCTCCTTGCCGATCTGGAAGTCGCCGGGATAGCCGCCGGAGGCGAGCGCCACACACGCGCAGCTGGCTTGGAGCCACTGGCATTGGGTGGTGGAGAGCCGCCCCTCGACCGCATCGTCGAGGATCGGCACGAGGTCGCTCTTCAACAGCGGCAGGATCGCCTGGATCTCGGGATCGCCGAAGCGGACGTTATATTCCAATACCTTGGGGCCCTCGCTCGTGAGCATCAGCCCCGCGTAGAGGACGCCGGTGAACCCGAGCCCCTCGCTGGTCATCGCGTGGATCGTCGGCATGATGATCTGCTCCATCACCTGCTTGGCCATCGGCCCATCGATGATCGGGGCCGGCGCGTAGGCGCCCATGCCGCCGGTGTTCGGGCCCTTGTCGCCGTCATGGAGCCGCTTGTGGTCCTGGGCAGGGAGCATCGGCAGGGCGGCGATGCCGTCGGTCACCACGATGCACGAGACCTCTTCGCCGACGAGCCGCTCCTCGATCACGACCCGCTCGCCCGCCTGCTTGAAGATCTTGTCCTCCATGAGGAGGTCGATGGCGCCGAGCGCCTCGCTGAGCGTGTGCGCGACGATCGTCCCCTTGCCGCCGCAGAGGCCGTCGGCCTTCACGACGATCGGAGCCCCCAGCTGGCGCACGTACGCGCGGGCCGCCTGCGGGTCGTCGAAGACGGCGAACTGGCCGGTCGGGATGCGGTACTTCTTCATCAGGTTCTTGGCGAAGGCCTTGCTCGACTCGAGCCGCGCGGCCGCCTTCGTCGGGCCGAAGATGCGCAGGCCCCGCTTCTCGAAGAGATCGACGATGCCCTTCGCCAGCGTCGCTTCGGGGCCCACGACCGTCAGGTCGATGTCCTTGCTCTCGGCGAACTCGGCGAGCGCTTCGATGTCCTCGGCGCCGATGTCGATGAGCTCGGCGAGCTCGCCGATGCCCCCGTTGCCGGGCGCGCAGAAGAGCTTCGTCACCTCGGGCGATTGGCTGAGCTTCCACACCAGCGCGTGCTCCCGTCCCCCCGATCCAATCACGAGTACTCGCATGTCAACTCCTTGTCCGCTCGATGGTCCCGATGGTCCAGGCGGGAACGCCCGCCCGTTGCATGATCCGGATGAGGCGCGCCGCCGAGCCCGCGCGGCAGACCAGCGCCATGCCGATGCCCATGTTGAACGTCGAGCGCATCTCCGGTGTGCTGACGCGCCCCGCCTCCTGGATGATCGTGAACATCTTCGGCACCGGCCAACTTCTCTCGAAGAGCGTGGCGCGCAGTCCCGGCGCGCGGGCGACGAGGCTGGGAATCCGCCGCGCGATCCCGCCGCCCGTCACGTGCGCGATGGCGGCGATGGGCATCCGGCTCAGTGCCTGCAGCACCGGTTTGACGTAGATGCGCGTCGGCGTCAGCAGCTCCCGCGCAAAGCGCCGCAGCTGCGCGCGCGACAGGGCGCTGCGCACGAGCGAAAAGCCATTCGCGTGCACGCCGGAGGAGGCGAGCCCCACGATCGCGTCGCCCGCCCGCACCGCGGAGCCATCGAGCAGGCGGCTGCGCTCGACCGCGCCCACGCAGAAACCGGCCACGTCGTACTCGCCCGGCCCGTAACTGCCTGGCATCTCGGCGGTTTCGCCGCCCAGGAGCGTGCAGCCGCTCAACCGGCAGCCGCGCACGATCCCGCGCAGCAACCCGCTCATCAACGCCGGTTGGATCGAGCCGACGGCGAGATAGTCGAGAAAGAACAGGGGGGTGGCCCCGTAGACGAGCACGTCGTTGGTGTTCATCGCCACGGCATCCACCCCGATACCCTCATGCTCGCCGGTTTGCTGGGCCAGCCGCAGCTTGGTCCCGACGCCATCCGTCGACGCGACGAGGATCGGGTCGCGCAGCCGCATGGCGGCCAAGCGGAAGAGTCCGGCAAACTGCCCGCGGTCCGGCAGCACGCCGGCACGACTGGTCGAGCGGATGAGCGGCTGCATCCGCGACAGCCAGCCATCCGCTTTGTCAATATCCACTCCAGAGGAACGATAAGTGACGGGCATTTTCGTTTAACGTTTAACGTTTAACGTGGAACGTACATGCAGCACAGAATCAGGGCTCGCGTGTGTTGTCACGGCAAATCCGTCTTCCTGTGTTTTCACGTTACACGTTAAACGTTTCACGTTACACGCCACGAGTTTTGAGGAACTCTTAGCCGCACCCTTGTCCGGAGTGCTTCTCCAGCGCGAACTTGTCCCCCTCATCCCCGAACGGAATGGGGTACTTCCCGCTCCAGCAGGCGGTGCAGTAGTTCGCCGGCTTGCCCACCGCCTTCAGCATCCCCTCGAGCGAGAGGTAGCCGAGGCTCTCGACGCCGATAAACTTGCGGATCTCCTCGAGCGAGAGCGCATTGGCGATCAGCTCCTTCTTGCTGGGGAAATCAATGCCGTAGAAGCACGGATGCTTCGTCGGCGGGCAGCTCACCCGCATGTGGATCGCCTTTGCGCCCGCCTCCCGGAGGCTCTTGACCCGCGCGCGGGTCGTGTTGCCC
>JACQRE010000008.1 GCA_016206585.1 Candidatus Omnitrophota bacterium
GTCAACGACACCCTGGGGCATCCGCAGGGTGATGCGGTGCTGCGGATCATCTCCAAGATCGTGAAGAAGGAGGTGCGCGCCATCGACCTGGTCGGCCGCTACGGCGGGGAAGAGTTCATCATCCTCCTGCCGGAAACCGGATTCGGGGACGACCCGACGAGCGCTGCGGCCGGAGCGCTGCTGGTCGCGGAGCGCATCCGCAAGGGCGTGGATGACGAATTCCGCGGGCTGCAGAAGCCGTTGAATCTCAGCGTCAGCGTCGGGCTGGTGGTGCGCCGCTTCCCGGAGGATCGCACCATGGATCAGCAAGAGCTCATTCGGCTGGCTGACGAACAGCTCTATAAAGCCAAGACGAGCGGCAAAAATACCGTGTGCGTCTATCGGCCCGAACCGGCCCAGGCCTCTCCCGATGCCCCCCACGGTTGATCTGGTCGTCATTGGCAGCGGGCCGGGCGGGCATGCCGCAGCGCTGACCGCCGCACGGCGCGGGCTGCGGGTCGGCCTCATCGAGCGCGAGCACATCGGCGGCGTGTGCCTCAATATCGGCTGCATCCCGACGAAAGCGCTCTTGGCCGTCGCACATCTGATCCGCCGCCTGCATGACGCCCCGCGGTTTGGCATCACGATCAAGGGCTATGAGCTGGACTTTCCCGCGGTCATGGCCCGCAACGAACGGATCATCGACACCCTTCGGCGGGGCTTACGCGACGTCCTGCGACGCGAGCGGGTCGAGGTCATTTCCGGCAACGCCGCGTTTGCGAACCCTCATCGGCTCGTCGTGGCCGGCGAGGGCCCTGGGCAGACAGTGGACGCGCAGCGGCTGATCCTTGCGACGGGCGCTCGACCCTTCGCCGGCCCCTGGACGTTTGATGAGCGGCTCATCATGTCCTATCGAGGGCTGCTGTCGCTCACGACACTGCCGAAGCGGCTGTTGATCATTGGCGGGGGGTCCATCGGCTGCGAATTCGCCTCCTGCTTTTCCGCCTTCGGGTCGCAGGTGACCGTGGTGGAACAGCAGCCGCAGCTGCTGCCAGTCGAAGATCCTGAGGCGGTGCGATGGCTCGCCCGTCGGCTGGAGACTCAGGGGGCGTCGCTGCGGACCGGCACGACGGTCCGTGAGCTGACGACATCGGCCAACGAGGTGACGGCGACGTTGTCTGACGGCGCCACGGTCACGGCGGATCGATGTCTGGTGGCTATTGGCCAACGACCCAATACCGAATCGCTCCAACTGTCCGCCGCCGGGGTCGCCTGCGACCGCGGAGTGACGGTGGACCCCTACCTTCGCACGAGCCAGCCGCACATCGCGGCCATCGGCGATTGCCTGGAGGGCCATGGGCTGGCGCACTGGGCCAGCGCGGAAGGCTGCTTGGCCGTGCGCAACCTTCTCGGCGATCCACCGGAACAACTGGATGCGAACGATGTGCCCCGCTGCGTCTTCACCGATCCGGAGATTGCCCAGATCGGCCCGACGACGGATGCCGCCGAGGATGACCGCGTGCGCATCAGCCGGTTTTCCTTCGCCGCACTCGGCAAGAGCCACTGCGATGAAGACACCGAAGGGTTTGTGAAGCTCACCGTCGACCGCGCAACCGACCGCCTCCGCGGCGCCACGATTGTCTCCGCCAACGCCTCAAGTCTCATTCACTACGCGGTGCTGGCCAAGCGGCACGGCCTGACCGCCAAGCAGCTGGCGCGGACGATCACCGCCCATCCCACCTTGCCGGAATCGATCACGGAAGCCGCCGCCTCTGTGTACGGCGAGTCGCTGGCGGCGGCCGCGCGCAGCGTCGCGCGCAACCCGCAGGAGACGGCGCGTCATGGGCGGTAACCGGCTTCGCGGACGGCGCGCCTTTGGGTTCGGGGTGCTCGTTGGGTTGTTGCTGACCGCGGCGGCGGTGGAAGCGCCCTACGTCAATTGGCGATCGGTGGCGCCACCGATTGACGCGGATCAGCTCCTGGTGCGTCAGGATGCGAAGGGAGATGGACGATTCGGAGCCCCCCGCAGCGGACGACGGAGTCATCGGGGCATCGATCTCGTCGCGCCGCTGGACAGCCCGGTGCGGGCGATCCGCAGCGGCACGGTGACCCGCGTGGGCACCCATCGGGGACTAGGGCGCTTCGTCGAGCTGTCGCACCGGCGTGACCTGACGAGCCTGTACGCGCATCTTGCGACCACGACGGTCACACAGGGACAACGGGTCACCCAAGGACAGGCCATCGGAACGGTGGGCAAGACCGGAAACGCCCGCCATCCCTGGATCAGCGCGCACCTTCACTTAGAAGTGACCCGCCGCGGAGAAGTCATTGACCCCGCAACGGTGGGGTTGCGTGTGCTCGCCTCGACGGCAGCAACGGAGCAAGAGGCGCATGGCCGCGGCGGTGACTGAGTCCTCCTCCTTACAGGAACGCGCTCCGGGGTTCTGGGTATTGAACGGCTGGGGCCCGGCGTGGGTGATGGCGGGGGCCGCGGGGCGGTCAGCCGACCTTGCCGAGCTGAAGGACGCTCTGCCAACGGCGCGAGGTTTCGCTCAAGCCGAACAAGTGCACGGCAGCAGCATGGCGGTGATCCAGCACGTCGTCGATGAGGCGCACCCTGTGGCTGGATGCGACGCAATGCTCACGAGCCTGCCGAGGATGCCGCTCGTGATCCGGACAGCCGACTGCCTCCCGCTCATGCTCGTGGATCCGGTGCGTCGGGCGATCGGGATTGCGCACGCGGGGTGGCGTGGCCTTGCGGCCGGCCTGCCGCTGAAGCTCTTAGCCGCGTTTCGTCACACGTTCCAGAGCCGGCCCGAGGATCTGCTCGTCGCGATCGGCCCGGCCATCCACCCCTGCTGCTACGAGGTGGGGCCGGAGTTTGAGCGCTCCTTTGGGCCGTTCGTGCAGCTGCGCGGCAGCCGGCGCACCTGCGATCTGATTGGTGCTGCGATCGACCAATTCCGACGGGGGAGGGTGGCTCCTTTGCACATCATTGACAGCCAACAGTGCACGGCCTGCACCGGCTCCCCCTGGTACTCGATCCGCCGCGAGGGGCAGACGACCGGGCGGTTGCTCTCCTTCATCGTGATCAGGTAACCTTAAGAATAGCAAATGCATCGGACCATCGGGTATCTGTCGAAACGATTTGCGCACATCCGTCCGGGCGAGGGACGGAAGGTCACCTTGACCTTCCTCTACTTCTTCCTCGTCATTACGGCGTACTACGTCATTAAGCCGGTCAGCCGGTCGCTCGTCCTGGGCGAGCTGGGCTCCCGGATGGTGCCGTACGTCGACCTCATCTGTGCGTTGCTCATGGGGCCGATCGTGACGGTCTTCGCCCGGCTCGTCGATCGCATGGCCAAGCCCCGCCTGGTCAGTCTCTCATTCGTGGCGGTCACCATCGTCATGGTGGCGTTCTGGAAGCTCCTGGCCTGGCCCCACTCCTGGATCGCCGGAGCGTTCTACATTTGGGTGGCCATTTTTTCCGTGCTGGCGGTGACGCTGTTCTGGCTTGTCGCCAACGACCTCTACCGCCCGCGGGAAGCCAAGCGGCTCTTCGGCTTCATCGGCTCCGGCGGGATTCTCGGCGGCA
>JACQRE010000173.1 GCA_016206585.1 Candidatus Omnitrophota bacterium
CGCCGAAGGAGGGCTCCCCGAGGACGCTACCGGAGGCCACCCGTCGCCCGAATGTCGTGCTGGGGTGCCCGCCTTGATCGGAGGACCAGTCGGTGGTAGAAAAGCAACGATGAAGCGAGCTCTGGAAAAAGGGAAGCAGCCCACACACGCACCGAGCAGACCTGTTCGATTCGGGTTGATTGGGGTCGGGCGGTGGGGCCAGGTGTACATCAAGACGCTGCTCGCACTGGGCGAACGCTGCCGGCTCACGCATCTCGGGACGAGCCGGCCGGAGCACGCGGCCCTCGTGCCGCATCCGGTCGAAGTGGCCGCCGACTGGCGGCAGCTCCTGCGCGCCGACTGCGATGCGCTCATCATTGCCACCCCACCCCACACGCACGCCGAGATCCTCGAGGCGTGCCTTGCCGCCGGCAAGCCCTGCCTCGTGGACAAGCCGCTGTGCCTTGACGTGGCGACGGCGCAACGCCTCCATCGGAACGTCCAGTCCGCCGGAATCCCCGTGCTCGTGAACCACACGCACCTCTTTGACGCCGCGTACGCCGCGCTGAAGCGCGAGCTGGACAGCGCCCGCGAACCCATCCGCGCCATCCTCTCCGAGGGGATGTCGCTCGGCGTCTTCCGGTCCGATACGCCCGCGCTGTGGGACTGGGCGTCGCACGACGTCAGCCTCTGTCTCGATCTGCTGGGTGCCGTCCCCGCGCGCGTGGACGCCCTCGGCGGGCCGCGCGATCCCCAGGGCGTGCCGGAGCAGGTGAGTCTGCGGCTGGAGTTTCCAGGCAGCGCCTGCGCCTGGATCCATGCCGGCCGGCTCTCGCCGGTGAAGCGGCGCCACCTCAGCGTCTTCACCAACCATCATCTCTACGCGTGGGATGCGCTGGCCCCAACACCGCTGACCGTCTCCCCCATTGACTTCGCCGCGCGCTGCCAGGGCGGCGTGCCGCGGCCCGACGGGCTCGAGCGCCGTCCGGTCGACGGGGCCGCCGGCTCACCGCCGATGGAACGCGTGGTCGCGTACTTCCTCGACGGGCTCTCGGGCGGCGACCGCCGGCTCTTTGGCACTGCGCTGGCGCTGGATGTGACCCGCGTCCTGGCCGGCGCTGCGGCGAGGATGGAGCGCGCGGGGTAAACGGATGCGCAAGGTCGCGAGGAAATTGTTGCGCGCCGTGGCGAACTACGATCCCGCCTACTATGATATGTACGCGGACCAGAACGAGGCGTTCTTTGCCCAGCTCTACGTCGCGCCCATCATGGAGCACGCGGCGGCGCGGCAGATCCGCCCGCCCGCCACGGTGTTGGAGGCCGGCTGCCAGACGGGCCGGCTCGTCGTGCCGTTCGCGCAGTTGGGCTTTGCGGTGACCGGGATCGACACCTCGGGGTTTGCCTTGCGCCGCGCGAAGAAGTATGCGGCGGCGGCGGGGGTGCAGGCGGCCTTCCTCCAGGGCGACCTGCTCAAGGTGCTGCGCGGACGGGGGGCCCGTTACGACCTGGTGGTCTGCGCCGAGGTGGTGTACCTCTCCTCGAAGTACCGCGAGATGCTCCAGGTGCTGGCGGAGTCGGTCCGCCCGGGCGGATTGCTGTGCGTCTCCCACCGGCCGAAATCCTACTACTTCCTGGAGTCGCTGCGGCAGCAAGATGTGGAGTCGGCGATGAGCGTGGTCAACCGGACCGAGGGACCCTGGCGCGGCAGCGCGTACTACAACTGGCAGACGGAGGAAGAGCTGCAGGCACTCTACGGCTCGCTGGGGCTGGAGTGGATTGCGTTGCGCCCGATCGACCGGCTCTCGTGGCTGAGCGGGATCAGCCCCTCGCAGCTGAGCCAGGCGCAGCGCCGCCACTGGCTTGAGGCGGAGCTGCGGGAGGCCGGGGAGGGGGGCGAGTGCGCGCGCTACGTCCTCGTCATCGCCGCCAAACCATCAATGACCAATGACCAAGCACCAAACACCAGATAATCACCACGCACCAAGCACCAAACATCAAACCGTTTGGTTATTGGATCTTGATGATTGGTGTTTATTTGGTGTTTGGAATTTGGTGTTTGGTGATTTGCTATGAGTCGTTGGTCCTACCACCTCCCGATCCTGGGCTACCACCGAGTCGGCCTCTTCAAGGGCGATCACGTGCCCACCGTCTCCGCGGAGGCGTTTGAGCGGCAGCTCGCGTGGCTGTCGCGACGGCGGTATCGCGTCGTGGGGCTCGAGGAGGTCGTCGCGTGCCTCGAGCCGGGCCGCGCCGTGCCGCGCCGGACGACGGTGATCACCTTCGACGACGGCTACGAGGAAACGCACGCGGTCGCCTGGCCGCTCCTCAAGCGGTTCGGCTTTCCGGCCACGGTGTTCGTGACCCCCAGCGAGGTGGGTCTGCCGGGGTTCGCCACGTGGGAGCAGGTGCGCGCGATGGCCCAGGACGGCATGACGATCGGCAGCCACACGATGCACCACAGCTACCTGCCGCTGGTGCCTCCGGAGCGGCTGCCGGAAGAGCTGCAGGACTCCAAGCGGACGATCGAGGAGCGGATCCAGCGCCCCGTGCAGTTCCTCAGCTACCCGATCGGCGGCTTCACGCCCGAGGTGCTGCGGGTGGCGCGGGAGGCCGGCTACCTGGCCGCCTGCACGACCAACCGGGCGGCTTCCCTCGAGACGGTCGACCGGTTCGCGCTGCGCCGCATCAAGATCACGGACCGCGACGCGCATCCGCTGTTGTTGCGGGCCAAACTTTCCGGTTACTACGATCTCTTCCGCCGGTTGAAACAACCACAGTGATTTCAGTGATTGAACGGCATGATTACGGTGATGGAACGTTCTATCACTGCAATCGATCGTTGAAATCACTGTAATCTTGCTCCTCCCATCCGCATTCTCGTCACGTACGTGACTGCAGGGGCCGGCCACCGCCGGGCCGCTGAGGCGATCGCCCAGGCGGCGGCACGGCACTTCCCGGAGGCCGAGGTCCGGTGCGTCGACGTCCTCACCTACGCGCCGGGGCGGTTCCACGCCCTCTACGCCTGGTCCTACCTGCTGTTGGTCCGGCACCTGCCGTGGATCTGGCAGGTCAGTTACCGGCTCGTGGACGGATGGCTCGGCTATCGCCTCAACCAGCCGCTGCGATGGCGCTGGAACCTGGCGATCACGCGCCGCTTCACGGCGATGCTGAAGGCGCAGCCGCCCGACCTGATCGTGACGACCCATTTTCTCCCTGCGGATGTGTGCAGCACGGCTAAGCGCGCCGGCTGGCTGAGGGTGCCGCTGGCGGTCGTCATCACGGACCTGCACCCGCACCGGTTCTGGATGTCCCGCGAGGCGGAGGCGGTGGTCGTGAGCACCGACGAGGGGCGCGCGACGCTGGAGCGGCGCGGGATCGATCCGGCTCGCATCCACGTGATCGGCATTCCCATCGGCCCCGCCTTCAGCGAGCCGGCCGACCGGCGGGCCATCGGGAAGCGGCTGGGGTTGGACCCGGGCCGCCTGACGGTCCTCGTGACCAGCGGCGGGACGACCGTCGGACAGTTCGAGCGGGTGGTGCGGTCGCTGGCCGCGCTCGATCGCGAGATGCCGAAACGGGTGCAGCTGCTGGTCGTCTGCGGCATGGACGACGCCGCGAAGGAGCGTCTGACGCAGTTCGTGCAGCGCACCGCGGTCCCGATGTGCGTCTTCGGGTTCGTGTCGTACATGGCCGATCTCATGGCGGTGAGCGACCTCATGGTCGCGAAGGCCGGCGGGCTGACCGTGACCGAAGCGCTGGCGCGCGCGCTGCCCATGGTGCTCTACCACGTGATCCCGGGCCAGGAGCGGTTGAACGCCGAGTACGTAGCGCGCCAGGGGGCGGCGGTCATCGCCCCGCAGCCCGCCCAGGTCATCCGCGCCGTGCGCCGCTGCCTCGAGGAGCCGTCTCGGTTGGAGGGGATGCGCCGCGCGGCGGCGTCGCTGGCCCATCCGCACGCCGCCGAAGAGATCGTTTGTAAGGTTATAGAACCACTGATGAAGCAGACGTCGTGTAACGTTAAACGTTAAACGTTTAACGTGACACGGAGGATTGAAATGTCGCCGGAACAGCGCAGGCTTGCTCGAATGGTCAAGCAACACGTTGAGGGGCTCTTGGCGTTCGGCGTGACGCACGTGCCTTCGGCTGCGGCATCTCCAGCCGTGCTAGGCCGCGCGGGGCAGGGACGCGACGCGAAGACCGAGCGGCTCGCACGGCTGGCGGAGGAGGTCGAGCGGTGCCGCCGGTGTCCCCTGTACCGCACGCGCACCCATGCGGTGGTGAGCGACGGCACGCCGCAGGCCCGGCTGATGTTCGTGGGCGAGGCGCCCGGCCGCGACGAAGACCTGCAGGGCAAGCCGTTCGTGGGGGCCGCCGGGCAGCTCCTCACGAAGATGATCGTGGCGATGGGGCTGCGGCGCGACGCGGTGTACATCTGCAACGTGCTGAAGGACCGGCCGCCCAACAACCGCACGCCGCTGCCGGAGGAGGTCGAGGCGTGCCGGCCGTTTCTCGATACGCAGATCGACGTCGTGGCCCCTCAGGTGATCTGCACCCTCGGGGCCGTGGCGACGAAGGCGCTGCTGGGCCCGTACGTGTCGATCACGAAGATCCGGGGCGAGGTGCGCGAGTACCGCGGGGTGAGGCTCGTGCCCACGTTCCACCCGGCCTACCTTCTGCGCAACCCCCCGGCGAAGAAGTTCGCCTGGGCGGACCTCAAGAAAGTGAAGCAGCTGCTCGAGGAACAATGAGATGAGACGCCGTTCGGAGTTCGGAGTGCGGAGTTCGGAATCACACGACTCCATTGCGGAGGTGGCGTTCAATCTGCCGTTGGAACGGACGTTCCATTACCTGGTGCCGGCGCATCTCAACCATGCCGCGCAGCGGGGCGTACGGGTCGCGGCCCCGTTCGGGCCGCGCGAGCGCGTCGGGTTCATCCTGCAGCGGGTGGACGAGAGCCCGATC
>JACQRE010000174.1 GCA_016206585.1 Candidatus Omnitrophota bacterium
GCTCAAGGCGCTGGAGGCCATCGGCGGCACCGTTCTCGCCAACGCCTGCGGCCCGTGCATCGGCCAGTGCAAGCGGGAAGACATCACGCCCGGCGAGATCAACTCGATCCTCACGTCGTTCAACCGGAACTTCCCGGGCCGCAACGACGGCACGGCGGAGACGCTGGCCTTCATGGGCAGCCCGGAGATCGTCACGGCGATGGCGCTCGTGGGCGACCTGCGCTTCAATCCGATGACGGAGCCGGTGACGGCGCCTGACGGGAAGCGGGTCATGTTGGCGCCACCCCAGGCGCCCGAGCTGCCATCGAAGGGGTTCGCGCAGGGGATGGCCGGGTATCTGCCGCCGAAACCGTTGGCGCAGCGCAAGAGCGTCCAGGTGATCATCGCGCCGTCAAGCGAACGATTGCAGCGGCTGGAGCCGTTCCCGGCGTGGGACGGCAAGGAGTTCGACCGGCTGCCGGTGCTCATCAAGGTGGAGGGCCAGTGCACGACCGACCACATTTCTCCGGCGGGGAAGTGGCTGCGCTTCCGGGGCCATCTCGACAAGATCAGCGACAACATGTTCACCTCCGCGACCAACGTGTTCACGAGCCAGATGGGGACGGCGGTTGATCTGCTGGACGGGCAGACGAAGCCGATTCCCCAGGCGGCGCGCCACTACAAGGCGGAGGGCCTGGGCTGGGCGGTCGTCGGCGATGACAACTACGGCGAGGGCTCCAGCCGGGAGCATGCCGCGATGTCGCCGCGCCACCTTGGCTGCCGGCTGGTCGTGGCGAAGAGTTTCGCCCGCCTCCACATCACGAACTTGAAAAAGCAGGGCATCCTCCCGTGCACGTTCGCGGACCCCGCCGATTACGCCAAGGTGGAAGCCGGCGACCGCCTCAGCGTCTCCGGCCTCAGCCGCCTGGCACCCGGCAGCGCGCTGGCCGCCACGCTCCACCATGCCGACGGCACCACCGAACCGTGTCCCGTGCTCCACTCCATGACCGAGGAGCAGATCCGCTGGTTCAAAGCGGGTGCCGCCCTCAATCTCCTCGCGGCTCCCCAGTGAGATGGCCTCCCACAAGATCCTGATCGTCGACGACGAAAAGACCATCGTCGAGACGATCCGCTACAACCTGGAGAAGGCGGGGTTCCGCACGCTGACCGCCGCGGACGGCCAGCGCGCGCTCGAGCTGGCCCAGCGCGAGCTGCCCGATCTCATCACGCTGGACGTCATGCTGCCGGAGCACGACGGCTTTGAGGTGTGCCGCCTGCTGCGGCAGGATCCGCGCACCAAGCGCATCCCGGTCATCCTGCTGACGGTGAAGAACGAAGAGTCGGACAAGATCGTCGGCTTGGAGCTGGGCGCGGACGACTACATGACCAAACCCTTCAGCCCGAAGGAGCTGGTCGCGCGCATCAAGGCGATCCTGCGGCGCGCCAAGGAGCCGGTGCCGGAGGAGGGGATCAGCGTGGGGCAGCTCGCCGTGGATTTTGGCCGGCACCTGGTCAGCGTCGGCCAGAAGCGGGTGGAGCTGACGGCGAAGGAGTTCGAGCTGCTGAAGGCGCTCCTCGAGGCCAAGGGCCGCGTCCTCTCGCGGGAGTTCCTGCTCGACCGCGTCTGGGGGCTGGAGCAGTCGCTCGAGATCGAGACGCGCACCGTTGACGTCCATGTGGGGCAGCTGCGCAAGAAACTCAAGGGCGAAGCCAAGCGCCTAATCACGGTCAAAAACGCCGGGTACCGCTTTGACACGGAATCCCGCTAAGCCATCCCGCATCTTCTTCTGGAAGCTCTTCGGCGCCTCCTCCCACATCCAGGCGCTCACCGCCAGAGCCGAGGAGTTGGAGCGGCGTATCCGCGAGCTGGACATCCAGCGCAACCAGGCGGAGGCGATCCTGCAGAGCCTGGTGGAGGGGGTGGTGGCGGTCGACCGCTCGGGCCGCATCCTGTGGCTTAACGAATCGTCGCAGCGGTTGGTGGGGGCTGCACCCGACCAGATCATCGGCCGGCGGCTCACGGAGTTCATCCGGCATCAGGAGCTGGAGGAGCTGATCAGCGAGGCGATTGCTCAACGCCGGCCGGCCAACCGGGAACTGCGCCTCTTCTCACCTGAGGAGCGGGTCATCCGGTTTCAGGCGGTGCCGTGCGAGGGCCCTCCCGAGGATGCGGCGCTGGTCCTGGTCGCGCAGGACGTGACGGAGATGCGCCGGCTCGAAGGACTGCGTCGGGAGTTCGTCGCCAATGTGTCGCACGAGCTGAAGACGCCGCTGACCTCGATTGCCGGGCTCGTCGAGACGCTCTTGACCGGCGCGCTCGAGGATCCGGCCAACAACCGGCGGTTCGTGATGCTCATCGAGGAAGAAACGACCCGCCTGAGCCGCCTCATCGAAGATCTGCTGCAGCTCTCCCAGATCGAGTCGCGCGCCGTCCCTCTGAAGCTCCAGCCGGTGGCGCTGACCCCGCTGATCCAGCAGCTGTGGGAGCGGCTGGAACGCCAGGCCTCGCAGCGCGGGATTACGCTGACCTGGGAGATGCCCGCCGCGACCCCCCGTGTCCTGGGTGATCCGGAACGGCTCCGGCAGGTGTTCCTGAACCTCCTCGACAACGCGATTAAATTCAACCGGGACGGCGGCCGCGTGACCGTCCGCGGCCGAGTGGCCGGTGCCGCGCTCCAGGTCGAGGTGGAGGACACCGGCAGCGGGATTCCCGAGCCGGATCTGGCCCGCATCTTCGAGCGGTTCTACCGAGTCGACAAGACCCGCTCCCGCGAACTGGGCGGGACCGGGTTGGGGCTGGCCATCGTCAAGCACCTCGTCGAGCTCCACCAGGGCCGGATCGAGGTGCGCAGCCGCCTCGGCCAAGGCTCCGTCTTCACCCTCACGCTTCCCCTCGCCCCCGCCGCCTAGCGGCTCGGGGCACGTTTTACCCACTTTTTACATCGCCTTCATCGTCCCCTCACGTCCCCTCGGTATCCTTGCTGCCAACGCAAGAGCAGAGAGGAGGAGAGGATGCCATCGAGCATGTGGGTATGGGTTGTGGCAGCCGCCGCGCTGTTCGGTGGCTGCCCGCAGGCGGCATGGGCTCAGAGCGAAGTCGATATCTTGCTGGACAAGTTGGTCCAAAAGGGCGTCTTGAGCACAGACGAGGTGGGAGAGATCCGGAAAGAGATCGCCCAGACCCATCAGGAGAGACATACGGAACTCGCCAAGGAATTGGTGCCGGATTCATCCCGGAACTGGCGCTGGGGTGGTGACATCCGCTTGCGCAATGAGTATCGCAACCGGACCGGCACGGGTGCGGATACCAATCGTCAACGGATCCGGTTCCGCTACGGTTTCGACGCCAAAGTCAGTGACCAGCTCAACGTCGGGGCGCGATTGGCTACAGGCAACACGAATGAGCCCGTCTCAACGAATCAAAGTTTCAACGGCGCTTTCAACCACAAGAACTTCCTGCTCGACCGCGCGTTGGTGTCCTACGTGCCGGATCTGCCAGGCATCACGAAGCTCAAGCTAAGCGGAGGGATCATTGAGAATCCGTTCTGGGGCGTGGGGGCACTGGTCTGGGACGACGACCTCAACTTCGATGGCGCAGCAGTTCAGTGGACCCAGGAGCTCAGCCCGACGGCCTCGATCTTCTCAAACAGCGGACTCTGCTCTATCCAGACCGACGTGACCGAGGCGGCCTCGTTGTGGTCGACCCAGGGCGGGGTGGTCGTGAAGCCGTTTCCTGATGCGCCAGAAGAGCTCCTCAAGCATCTGCAAGTCACCGGCGCAATCGCCTACCATGACTATCACAACGTGACCGGACCCTATTCCGAAAACAACGCGTTCGCGCAGGCCGGCGGCTCGACGACCACAACGCCGGCTGCACCGACCACCGCTCAGTTGAAAGGCAACTCCGCCACGGTGCGAGATTTCGACCTGCTCAATCCCTCTGTTGAAATCGGCAGCCAATATGGGAAGATTCCCTTCGGTCTCTTTGGCGACTGGGTCCACAACACGGCGATGACGGAAGAGGAAAACGGATTTCAGCTTGGCGTGAAGGTGGGCAAAGCCCGCGTGCCCTTCGATCTGACACAGGGGTGGGAAGCCGGGTACTACTTTGAGCGGATTGAGCCGGATGCCGCATTTGGGCCGTACGTGGACAGCGATTTTGGCAACGGCGGCACCAACCACCGCGGCCACGTCTACTGGATCAAACTCGCGACGCTGGAAGCCTCGTCGATCCAGTTGAAGTACTTCAATGCGCGCGAAGTCTCAGGATCCAAGGCGAAGACCGACACGTTCCAGGCTGATTGGGTGACGAAGTTTTAGAGGAGACGTGAGGAGAGCTCAATGAGTCCGCAGTGGCGAACAGTTGGAACGGCCGTTTTGGTCCTGGCTGGTATCATGGGATTGGCTCGAGCCGACGAGTTTCAGGGCTCCATTCAAATTAAGGGTTCGGATACGATGGTGAACCTCTGTCAGGCATGGGCAGAAGCCTGGATGGTCCAACACCCAAAAGTGAATGTGGCGGTGACCGGGGGCGGCTCCGGGGCGGGACTGGCGGCGCTGATCAGCGGGACGTGCGACCTCGCCGCCTCCTCGCGCACCATGTCGCAGAAGGAGATCGCGCTGGCCCGCGCTCATGGCCAGGAACCGCAGGAGTGGAAGGTCGCGTTGGATGGGATCGCCGTCGTGGTGCATCCATCAAATTCCGTACGGCAATTGACGATTGAGCAGCTGGCGCACCTCTTCAGCGGGAAGATTCGGAATTGGAAAGAGCTCGGTGGGGAGCATGCGCAGGTGGTGCTGCTGTCGCGCGAAGTGAATTCAGGAACGCACGTGTATTTCAAGGAGCACGTCCTGAGCGCGATTAAAGACAACGGCCCGGCCGAGTTCGCCCCCGAGGCGCTGCTGCTGCCATCCTCGCAAGCGATTGCCGATGAGGCGGCCTCCAACTCGGCGGCGGTTGGGTATTACGGCATGGGCTATCTGAATCCCAAGAACGCAGCCGTTGCGATCGCCAAGACGCCGGCGGATCCGTACATCAGTCCGACGGAAGAGACCGTCCGTTCCGGCGCCTACCCGATCTCGCGGCCATTGTTATTCTACTCACGCAGCGCTCCGCACGGCGCGATCAAGGCGTTTCTTGATTTTGTGATGTCGCCCGAGGGGCAGGAGATCATCCGGACCGTGGACTTCGTTCCGGTCAGGTAACCAGGAGCTGTCATGTGGCAGCGGTGGCGCGAGCGTTTCATTGAGAAGACGATCGCGGCAAGCGGCATGTTCTCAATTATCGTGGTCATCCTGATTTTCCTGTTTCTGCTCAAGGAAGGCCTGGCATTGTTCCGCACGGTGCCGATGACAGACTTCTTGGGCGGGGACCGGTGGTATCCCATTTCCGAACCTCCCCGGTTTGGCGTCTTACCGCTCATCCTAGGTTCCTGTGTGGTGACCCTCGGCGCCATCGTGCTCGCGGTGCCGGTCAGCATTGCCAGCGCCTTGTTCATCTCCGAAATTGCGGCCGGATGGGCGAAAGATGCGCTCAAAACCGGCATCGAGCTCTTGGCGGCCATTCCCAGCGTCGTGCTGGGTTTCCTGGGCATGGCGGTCCTGGCTCCGTGGATCAAATATCTGTTTCAGCTCCCCACAGGGCTCACCGCGTTAACCGGCTCAATCATCCTGGCCTTGATGGCGATGCCCACGATTGTCAGCATCACCGAGGATGCGCTCGCGGCGGTTCCGCGCGGGTATCGGGAAGCCGCGCTGGCGTTAGGCGCCACCCGATGGCAGATGATGTCTCGGGTCTTGCTGCCCGCTGCGCGGCCCGGCATCCTGGCCGCCGTGATGCTGGGGATCGGCCGCGTGATCGGCGAGACCATGGCGGTCATGATGGTGACCGGGAATGCCGCGGTCATTCCTCGCAGCGTGTTGCAGCCGGTCCGGACGATGACCGCGACCATCGCAGCGGAGATGGGGGAGGCGGTCCGCGGCTCGGACCATTACTTCGCGCTGTTTGCCATCGGGATTGTCCTCTTTGCGATTTCCTTCCTCCTGAACGCGGCGGCGGACCTCTTCCTCCATCAAGAGCGGCATTAATGGCCAGGCCAGCATGGCAACGAGCACTCGGAGTCCAGCGCGTGGCCTTCGTCCTGCTGTTCCTGTCCACGCTCCTGATCGTCATTCCGGCGGTAGCCATTATCGGCACCATCACGGTGCGGGGGATGGGCGCCGTGTCCTGGGAATTTCTGACCACAATGCCCACGAAAGGCATGCGGGCCGGCGGCATTTTCCCCGCCATTGTCGGCACGCTCGAACTGGTAAGCCTGACAGTGGTCTTTGCGCTGCCGATCGGCATCGCCACCGCGATCTATCTGACGGAATACGCGACCGACAACTGGTTGACCCGTCTGGTCCGCCTGGCCATCGTGAACCTCTCCGGCGTGCCCTCCGTGGTGTACGGTCTCTTCGGTCTCGGGCTGTTTGTCATGTTTCTGGGGTTCGGCACCTCGTTGCTGGCCGGGGCGTTGACGCTGGCCATCATGATCTTGCCGGTGATCATCACGGCGTCCGAAGAGGCGCTGCGCAGCGTCCCGAAAAGTTTCCGCGAAATCAGCCTGTCGCTTGGCGCGAGCCACTGGCAGACGGTCCGTCATGCGGTGCTGCCCTTTGCGATCCCGGGCATCATGACCGGCACCATTCTGGGCATCGGGCGGGCGGCGGGCGAAACCGCCCCGATTCTGTTCACGGTGGCCGCCTTCTATCTCCCCAGGCTCCCAGACTCCATCTTCGACCAAGCCATGGCGCTGCCGTACCATCTTTACGTCATTTCAACCCAGATCCCGAATATTCCCGCGTCGCAGCGATACGGGACGGCATTCGTACTGCTCGTCCTGGTGTTGTCGCTCAATCTCGCGGCGGTGATCTTGAGGGCCCGCTTCCGCCGGAGGCGGCAATGGTAAGCGAAGCTCCGGCGGCGGTCACCATGGCGGCACAGCAGTGGTCCGTATGGTACGGAACAGTCCAGGCGCTCAAGTCGGTGACGCTGGACATCCGTTCCCGGGAAATTCTCGGCGTGATCGGACCCGCGAACAGCGGAAAGACCTCGTTCCTGCGCAGTTTGAACCGCATGAACGATATGAACCCGGCGTTCCGGTACGAAGGCAAGATCGCGCTGGACCGTCAGGACATTTACCGTGAATTGGACGGGCAGACGGTCAGGCGTCGGGTCGGGATCGTCTTCGCGCTGCCGCTGCCATTGCCGATGTCCATCCGCGAAAATATCCTCTATGGTCCGCGTCTGCGCGGTGAGCGGAATCGCGCGCGTCTGGAGGAGCTGGTGGAGCGCAGCTTAAAGGCGGCGTCGTTGTGGGAGGAGGTGCGGGACCGGTTGGACTCTTCCGCCATGAAACTCTCGGGCGGCCAGCAGCAACGGCTCTGCATCGCCCGCACGTTGGCGATGGAGCCGGACGTCGTGCTCTTCGACGAACCGTGCTCTGGCCTCGATCCCATCTCGACGGCCAAGGTCGAGGAGACGATGGTGCAGCTGAAGGCGCACTACACCCTTGTGCTGGTCACGAACAACACCAAGCAGGCCGCGCGGGTCAGCGATCGGGTCGCGTTTTTCTTGATGGGCGAGTTGATCGAGCTGGGCAGCACCGAAGTCATGTTCACGGCGCCGCGGGATCGGCGTACCAACGATTACATCACCGGCCGGTTCGGATGAGTCAGCCGAAGCTCCAGGTGGAGCACCTGAATTTATCGTACGGCCCCTTCCACGCGCTGAACGACATCACGATGGCGATTGCGCCGCGACAGGTGACCGCCATGATCGGGCCGTCGGGATGCGGGAAATCGTCGTTGTTGCGGTGCTTCAACCGCATGAACGAGCTGATCGAGCAGGCTCGGATGACCGGGCGCATCCTCCTTGACGGCGAGGATATCACCCAGACCGCCACACCGCTCGTCACGCTCCGCAAGCGCATCGGCATGGTCTTCCAGCGCCCGAATCCGTTTCCCCTGTCGATCTTCGAGAATCTGGCATTCGGGGTCCGGATTCATGAATTGGCGGCTGGGCGCGCCATCCCGCAGATTGTGGAGCACAGCCTGCAGGCCGTGGGATTGTGGGACCCCCTGAAAGATCGGTTGCGCCGTTCGGCGTTGCGCCTCTCGCTGGAGCAGCAGCAGCGGTTGTGCATCGCACGCCTCTTGGCGGTGCAGCCGGAGGTGCTCCTGATGGATGAGCCATGTTCCGCGCTGGATCCGATCGCCACCGCCAAAGTCGAAGAGCTCATCCATCAGCTCAAGCGGGAGTACACGATTGTGATTGTGACGCACAATATGCAGCAGGCCGCGCGCGTGTCTGATGCCACCGGCTTCCTGCTCCTGGGAGAATTGATCGAGTTCGACGCCACAGAGCGCATCTTCACCGCGCCGCGGGACCCCAGAACCGAAGCCTACATTACCGGGCGCTTCGGCTAAACCGCGGATCAACGCTGATATCTGCGCTGATTCACGCTGAACAGAACTCGGTGATCGGCGTTTGATCAGCGTGTAGATCAGCGTTGATCAGCGATCTGTGTGGTGGTTAGGAGGATTGGATGGAACGGCATGCGGATCAGGAGTTCGACGAACTGAAACAGGAGCTCGTGCAGATGGCCACACTGGCCGAAGCGGCCATCGGCAGCGCGATCCAATCGCTGTTGCTGCGCGATACCGCCATGGCCGCCGAGGTGATGCGGTCTGACGAGGTGATCAACCGGCTCGAGCTGGTGATTGACGAGCGGTGTCTGCGGATGCTAGCCTTGTACCAGCCGGAGGCCAGCGACCTCCGGTTCATCGCCATGGCGCTCAAGATCAACAACGACCTCGAGCGCATCGGCGACCAGGCGGTCAATATTGCCGAGCGCTCGCTGGAGTTGTTCAAAGAGCCGCCGCTCAAGCCGCTCGTCGATATCCCCCAGTTGACCCAGCTTGTCCAGGCGATGCTCAAGCAGAGCGTTGATGCCTTTGTCCGGCGCGACACCGCGTTGGCGCGCTCCATCTGTCAGCGAGATGATGAGGTTGATGCGCTGGATGAGCAAGTGTTCCGGGAATTGTTGACCTACATGATGCAGGACCACCGAGCCATCACGCGCGCCGTCAACCTGATCCTCGTCAGCCGTCACTTGGAGCGAGTCGCCGACCACGCCACGAACATCGCCGAGGACGTGATTTACCTCGTCGAGGGCCAGCAGATCAAGCACAATGTGCTGGCCGAGCTCGACAAGCCCGCCTCGCCGCCTGAAGCGTGAGAACGCGTTTCCATGCGCCTGTATCTCATGCGACATGCCACCGCCGTTCCCCGCGGGACCCCTGGGGCGCTGCGGGACGCCCAGCGGGCGCTTACCGACGCGGGTCGCGAGGAGGCGCGGTGCGTCGGGCAGGGGCTGCGCCGGCTCAAGCTGGAGATCGGACTGATTGTGACCAGCCCGTACGTGCGCGCCGCCCAGACGGCGGAGGAAGTGGCGCGGGCCCTCGGTGTACGCGCGCCAGTCCGCGAGCTGGACGCGTTGCGTTCGGAGGTCGAGCCGCGGGAAACGTCAGTTGCGCTGCGGGGATTCGCCGGGCATGAGCGGCTGCTGTGCGTCGGCCACGAGCCGCACCTGAGCGCCTGGCTCTCCGAGCTCGTCGCCGGGCCGGGCGGGATGCGCTGCGTCTTCAAGAAGGGCGGGGCGGCGTGCGTGGAGATCGAGCAGGTGCCGCCGCCGTCCGGCAGCGGCACGCTGCGCTGGATCCTGACCCCGAAGCAGCTGGCCCTCATAGGACAGAAATGAGTTCATGCTGCATGCTTCAGGCTACAGGCTGCATCCTGCATCCTGCATCCTGCATCCTGCGGCCTGACTGCGGATGACACTCGGGATTATCGATGTCGGCACCAACTCGATCCACCTCCTCATCGGGGTGCTGGGGCTCAACGGCAAGTTCCACGTGATCCTGAAGGAGCGCGACCTCACGCGCCTCGGCGAGGGCGGGCTCGCGAACGGGCGGCTCACCGCCCGGGCGCGGCACCGGGCGATGGAGGTGCTCGCCCGCTACGCCGCGATCATGAAGCGCTGCGGCGTCGACCGCGTCGAGGCGGTGGCAACCAGCGCCGTGCGGGATGCGGCGAATGGCGCGGCGTTCGTCCGCCAGGTGCGCCGGCGCCTGAAGCTGCCGCTGCGCATCATCAGCGGAGGCGAGGAGGCGCGGCTCATCTATCTCGGCGTGCTGCAGGCGCACCCGTTCCACCGCTCGACGCTGATCATCACGATCGGTGGGGGCAGCGCGCAGGTGATCCACGGCGACGGCGCGCACCTGCGCTACCGGGCCAGCCTCCCGTTGGGCGGAGCGCGGCTGGCCCAGTGGTTCATCCGCCACGACCCTCCGCGCCCCGATGAGGTGCTAGCACTGGACCAGGCGGTCCGCCGCGCATGGGCCCCGGTCGCGCGCGCGCTCAGGCGTCATCGATGGCGCCAGGCGGTGGGCAGCTCGGCGACCATCTGCCAGCTGATGGCGGCCGCGCACCGCCTGACCCACGGCAGCACACCGAACGGCACGGCGCTGTCCATCAGCCAGCGAACGCTGCGGCAGCTCGTCCGGTGGCTGGCGGCGTCCACCGCGGCGGAGCGCATCCGCCTCCCGGGGCTGGATCCCCGGCGGGAGGACCTCGCCCTGCCGACCGGGATGGCGCTGCTGGCGTGGATGGAGGGCTGCGGCGTGACCACGCTGCGCTACGCGCCGGGCTCGTTGCGCGAGGGGCTGGTGATCGACTATCTGCTCAAGCACCACCAGCGGCACCACCGCTGGATCGAGGCGTCGCTCTCGGAGCGCTTCGGCGCCAACGGCAGCGGCGAGCTGCCGGTCGTGCGGCGCCTCCCGGCCCGCCGCGACGCCGCGCGCATCCCGCGCAGGAGTCATCGATGAAAGGCTACGGACAACCTCACACCTATCCAGGCCGGCTGATCATTGTGGAGGGCATCGACGGCTCGGGGAAGAGCACGCAGCTGCAGTTGCTGCAGCGCTGGCTCGTCTCCCAGGGCCACACCGTGTTCTTCACCGAGTGGAACTCCTCCAAGCTCGTCAAGGAGACGACCAAGCTCGGCAAGAAGAACCGGACCTTGACGCCGCTCACCTTCAGCCTGTTGCACGCGACCGACTTCGCCGACCGGCTCTTCTACAACATGATCCCCCCGCTCAAGGCGGGGATGATCGTGCTCGCCGACCGCTACGTCTACACCGCCTTCGCGCGGGACGTGGCGCGCGGCTGCGACCCTGGCTGGGTGCGCAAGCTGTACGACTTCGCCATCCGCCCGGACCTCGCCTTCTACTTCAAAGTGCCCGTGGACGTCTCGCTCGGGCGGATCCTCTCGGGCCGTGCTAAAATCAAGTACTACGAGGCGGGCATGGACCTGAACCTCAGCGCCGATCCCGTGGAGAGCTTCAGCAAGTTCCAGTCGCGCATCCTGGAGGAGTACGACCGCGTCGTGGAAGAGTTCAAGCTGACCGTCATCGACGCCACCGCCGAGATCGACGAGCAGCAGGAGGTCGTGCGGGAGGT
Source organism: Candidatus Omnitrophota bacterium (assembly GCA_016206585.1). Classification (GTDB taxonomy): domain Bacteria; phylum Omnitrophota; class Gorgyraeia; order Aquiviventales; family Aquiviventaceae; genus JACQRE01. Next base: position 11,546 of record JACQRE010000174.1, read on the forward strand.
GGTCACCCGCGCGCTGGCAACCTACCAACCCCGGTGGAAGCATGGCCAAGCCGAAGTTCCTGGGGGAGGGGATCCCGTATCTGGAGCCGGTATCCCTGAACCTCAAGGGCAAGCTGATCGTCATTGAGGGGACCGACGGTGTGGGCCGCACGACCCAGATCGAGCGGCTGCGCAACTGGCTGGAGGTCCAGGGCCACGGGGTCGTGGAGACCGGCTGGACCCGCTCCGAGCTCATGTCCAGCCTCATCGAGCTGGCGAAGGAGGGCAACACGCTCACTCGCGACACGTTCAGCCTCCTCTACGCCACCGACTTCGCCGAGCGGCTCGAGAACCAGGTGATCCCGGCCCTGCGCTCGGGGTTCATCGTCCTGTCCGACCGCTACGTCTACACCGCCTTCGCGCGCCACGCGGCGCGCGGCGGCGGCCCCGAATGGATCCGGGGGGTGTTCGGGTTCGCCATCGTGCCGGACACGGTGCTCTACCTGCGGACCGACCTCGAGTCGCTGCTGCCGCGGGTCATCGGGTCGAAAGGCATGGACTACTGGGAGTCCGGCATGGACCTGCACCTGGGCGAGGACCTGTACGACAGCTTCTGCGTCTACCAGCAGCGGATCATTGCGGAGTACGAGGCGATGGCCAAGGAGTACAAGTTCGAGGTCGTCGACACGGTCCGGCGCAGCATGGAGGAGATCCAGCAGGATCTGCGCGAGCGCATCGAGCCGGTGGTCCGGCGGCCCCGCAAGGTCGACGTCTCGCTCCTGGATCCGAAAGCCCTGGACGCGAAAGTCGAACGGTAACGGCCATGCAGCGACACATCGAGCTGGAGCTGGAGCGGGTGAAGGACGAGCTGGTTCGCATGGCGAGTCTCGCCGAGGAGGCGATCGGGCTCTCCATCAAGGCGCTCGTCGGCCGCGACGCGGAGCTGGCCCGGCAGGTCATCGCCTCCGACGATGCGGTCAACGCGCTCGAGATCGAAATTGACGAGCTCTGCCTGCGGACGATGGCGCTCTTCCAGCCGGAGGCGAAGGACCTGCGGCTGCTCGCGATGGCGCTCAAGATCAACAACGACCTGGAGCGCATGGGCGACCAGGCGGTCAACATCGCCGAGCGGACGCTGGAACTACTGAAGGAGCCGCTGCTGAAGCCGCTGATCGACATCCCCCGCATGGCGGACCACGCCCAGCGGATGGTCAAGGAGAGCCTCGATGCCTTCGTGCGCCAGGACGCGATGCGCGCGCGGGCGGTCTGCCAGCAGGACGACGCCGTGGACCGCTACGACGACCAGATCTTCCGGGAGCTCCTCACCTACATGATGGAAGACCCCAAGGCGATCACCCGCGCCGTCAACCTCATCCTGGTGAGCCGCCACCTCGAGCGGATCGCCGACCACGCCACCAACATCGCCGAGGACGTCATCTACCTCGTCGAGGGCCGCACGATCAAGCACCACGCCCAGGACCCCGCCTGACTACCGCGTTGATATCAGTGTGAATCAGCGATTTCGTGTGCTGGTTCGTTGTTGACGAAACGAGCCCCCCACGGTAGCATTGTGGCACTATCATGGCACGTAACTCCACGAGCGAAGAGGGGTTAGGGAGTTCGTCCCGTCCGCGTGACGTGGGGCAGGCGTTCCGTCGCTACTTCGTGACCGGGCTGGCGACGCTCTTTCCGGTCACCGTGACCGCCTGGCTGACCTGGAAGATCTTCCAGATCGCCGACGGGCTCCTGGGCAACGCGTTCAATTTGCAGATCCCCGGCCTGGGGCTCGTGATCACGGTGCTGGTCATCCTGCTCGTGGGGGTGCTCTCCGTCCACTTCTTCGGGCGGCTGCTGTTCCGGACGATCGAAATGGGGTTGGGGCGGCTGCCCTTCGTCCGGAAGATCTACCCGCCGGTGAAGCAGCTGGCACAGTTCCTCTTCAGCGAGGAGAGCCGCAAGGCGACCTTCCGCCGGGTGGTGCTCATCCAGTACCCGCGGCCCGGCGCCTACTCGATCGCGTTCGTGACCAACGAGACGAAGACGGTGGCGATGGGCAAGCCGCAGACGCTGTTGACGTGCCTGATCCCCAACCCGCCCTCGCCGTTCACCGGGCCGATCATTTTCATCCCCGAGGAGGACGTCGTCCCGCTGGAGCTCACGGTGGAGGACGCCGTCAAGTTCATCATCTCGGGGGGCGTCGTGGCCGCGCCCCTCAACGCCTCAAAACGCTCGTCATAGGAGTCCGCGACCCGTCATGGAGCGACTGTTCACCGTCATGGCCGATCCCAGCTTCACCGTGTGGGAGCAAACCGCGCTGTGGAGCGTGCTCGGCATCGCGATCCTGGGGCTGCTCTACGCGGTCTTCCTGGCCGCGCAGATCCTCACATACGACCAGGGGACCGACACGATGCAGCGGATCAGCACCGCCATCCGCGTCGGCGCCAACGCCTACCTCAACCGGCAGTTTCGGGCGATCCTCCTCCTGATCCTCATCCTGACCGCGGTCCTGTACTTCACCGCGGGGGAGCAGTCGATCAAGATCGGGCGCGCCTGCGCCTTCCTGATGGGCTCAATCTTCTCCGCCGCCGTCGGGTTCATCGGGATGAACCTGGCGGTGCAGGGCAACGTCCGCGTGGCGGCCGCCTCGCGCACGAGCTTCGCGGAGGCGCTCAAGATCGCCTACCGCACCGGCACGGTCACCGGCATGCTCACCGACGGGTTGGGGCTGCTCGGCGGCACGCTGATCTTCATGGTGTATGGGGAGCGGGCGTATGAGGTGCTGCTCGGCTTCGGCTTCGGGGGCACGCTGCTCGCCCTCTTCATGCGCGTCGGCGGCGGCATCTACACGAAGGCGGCCGACGTGGGGGCGGACCTCGTCGGCAAGCTGGAGAAGAACATCCCGGAGGACGATGCCCGCAACGCCGCCACCATCGCCGACAACGTCGGCGACAACGTCGGCGACTGCGCCGGGA
>JACQRE010000169.1 GCA_016206585.1 Candidatus Omnitrophota bacterium
AGGCGATATCGCGCGGGGCGAGGTTGCCGTAGCTGGGGTAGCGCCGCTCGAGGTAGTAGTCGCGCTCCGCATCAGGAATCTGGCCGGGGAGGCGCTGATCCTTCGGTTGCTTGGGCACCCAGATGCGCCCGTCGTTGCGCAGCGACTCCGACATCAGAGTCAACTTGGACTGGTGGGGATTGCCGACGGGGATGCACGTGGGGTGGATCTGGGTGAAGCAAGGGTTGGCGAAATAGGCGCCGCGCCGGTAGGCGCGGTGCGTGGCGGTGACGTTGCAGCCCTTGGCGTTCGTCGAGAGGTAGTAGACGGTGGTGTACCCGCCCGTCGCCAGCACGACGGCGTCGCCCGCGTAGGCCTCGACGACGCCGGAGACGAGGTCCCGGACCACGATGCCCTTCGCCTGCCCGTCCGCGACCACCAGGTCCAACATCTCGGTCCGCGGATGGACCCGCACGCGGCCGGCCTCGACCTGGCGCATCATGGCCTGGTAGGCGCCGAGCAGCAACTGCTGGCCGGTCTGCCCGCGCGCGTAGAACGTCCGGCGCACCTTGACACCGCCGAACGACCGGTTGGCCAGATAGCCGTCGTATTCCCGGGCGAACGGCACCCCCTGGGCCACGCACTGGTCGATGATCGCGTTGCTGACTTGCGCGAGCCGGTAGACGTTCGCTTCTCGCGACCGGAAGTCGCCGCCCTTGATCGTGTCCGTGAAGAGCCGCTCGATGGAATCGCCGTCCTTGGGATAGTTCTTCGCCGCGTTGATGCCGCCCTGCGCGGCGATACTGTGCGCCCGACGCGCGCTGTCCTGGAAGCAGAACGCCTCGACCTGGAAGCCCTGCTCGCCCAGCGTCGCGGCGGCCGAGGCGCCGGCCAGGCCGGTGCCCACGACGAGGATCCGGCGCTTCCCTGCCTCGGCCGGGGTGAGGCGCTTCAACTGCCGCTGGTAGCGGTCCCACTTTTCTGGCAGCGGCCCGGAGGGGACTGTGGGGTTGAGCGTCATCCCACCACCTGCCGCTGGCGGTGGTGGGATCATTTGACGAACCCCAGGAGCACCGCGGCCGGGATCGCACTGTAGCCGAGAAACACGGCCAGCGCGAAGAGACGGCTGCCCCAACTCAGGATCGGGATCGTGCGCTCCGTGGTAAGGCCCAGGGTCTGGAAACCGCTCGCCACGCCGTGGCTCAGGTGGAGGCACACGAGCGCCATCCCGGCGACGTAGGCGAACGCAATGGGCAGTTGCTGGAAGCTGTGCACGACCATCGTGTAGATGTCGTGGCGCCCGAGCGCGTCGACGCCGTGGGAGATGTCTGGATTGGTGACGCGGAACGTGAAGTGGAGCAGATGGTAGACGAGGTACGCGAGCACCAGCACACCGGAGACGACCATCAGGCGGGCGGCCGGGGTCGTCTCGTGATGGCGCACCATCTGGTAGCCCTGCGGGCGCGCGCGGCGGTTTTCCACGGCCAGCTGCATCGAGGTGACGATGTGGATGACGACGGCGACGATGAGCCCGATGCGCACGACCCACAACACTGCTCCGAGATGGCGCAGCTTCGCGCCGTAGGCGTTGAGCGCATCCATCCCACCGAAGATGATGAGGTTGCCCGCCAGGTGGCCGATGAGGAAACCCACGAGGATCAGGCCGGACGCGGCCATCAAGATCTTCTTGCCAATGGAAGAGCGCAGCCAGCTAATGCACATACTGGGTCGGGTCGGGGACGCCGGCGGTGCGGAAGGCGCGCCGGCGCTCGGCGCATTTGTTGCACCGGCCGCAGTGGCGCAGCCCGCGCGGCCTGAGACACGAGAACGTGAGCCCGAGCGGCACGCCGGCGGCCGACGCCTGGCGGATGAGCTGGACCTTGGTGGACCGAGCCAGCGGCGCGAAGATGCGTACCGGATGGCCAAGCGCCTCGCTGAGGCTGGACGCGATGAGACGGAAGAAGCGGGGGGTCGCGTCGCCGAACGGGTTGCCCTTGAGGATGCCCAGGGCAATGGCGGAGATCCGGTGGCGTGCTGCGAGGACCGCGGCGTGCGTCAGCAGCAGCGCGTTGCGTCCCGGCAGGTAGACCGCTGCGTCCGCGCTGCGGGCACCGGGAATGCCCCGGCCGGTGACGCTCCAATGGGCGCCGTAGAGCGAACGGAGGGGAAGCTCTGCCATGTGGAGGGGAGCCAGCCGGGGCATGTGGATCGCGCGGAGGAACCGCCGGAGCCAGTGCAGCTCAGCATCCTCCCAGGACAGCCCGCCCCGCAGATACACAGGGAGGATGCGCGGATGGGTCGTTGAGAGCCGGTGCACCAGGACCGCGCTGTCCAGCCCGCCGCTGACCAGAGCGCAGACCGGAGGGGAAGTTTTTTGCATGCATTCTCGTCGAGAGTAACAAAGGCCCATAGAAAAGTCAACACGGGGACGGGCCGTCAGCCTGCGGCTCACGGCACTCCCGTCGGCGACCCCCGCACGCTTGGCTTCGCCAAGCGAAGCCGCGGGGGTGCCCGCCTCGGTCGCCGGGGGCTCGCCGGTGGTAGCAGAGAAAGGTGAGCGGTGTTATACTCGTTCCACGATGGACGGGGCGACGTACAAGCGGCGGCAGTACCTGGTGGACCGGGCCTACCAGCTGCGGTTCGTGACCCGCCTCTTCCTGGTCCTCCTCTCGATCGCGGCACTCACCTGCCTGGTGTCCTCGGGGCTCCTGTGGCGAAACATGTACGTGCCGCACCAGGACGCGAGCCCCGCCCTCATGACGGCAGCCCTCATCGCGGTGTCTCTCACGATCCTCGTGGAGCTGCTCATCGCGGTGCCGATCGTTTTCTTCCTCGGCATCCGGCACACCCACCGCATCGTGGGGCCGCTGAAGCGGCTCAGACGGACGCTGGAGGCGATCGGGGCGGGTGATTTCAGCCAGCGCATCACCCTGCGCAACGGCGACGCCCTCGAGGACCTGGCCAAGGCCATCAACGAGATGGCCGAGCAGCTGCAGCGGCTGCCCCGCTAACCAAGCATCCATCCGACCATGCGCCTGGCAGGCAAAGTCGTCCTCGTCACCGGCGGAGCGAAGCGGCTGGGGCAGCTGATCGCGCTGGCATTGGCCGAGCGCGGCGCGCACATCGCCTTCTCCTACCGGACATCGGCGCAGGCCGCGCGGTTCACGGTCAAGGCGATCGAACAGCACGGGGTGCGCGCCCTGGCGATCCGGGCGGACCTCTCGCGCGCCGCCGACGTGCGCCGCCTGGCGGAACAGGTGAAGCGCCGGTTCGGCCGTCTGGACGTGCTGGTCAACAGCGCGGCGAACTTCGACCGCACCCCCTTCGAGACGCTCGCCGAGCGCGACTGGGACCACGCGCTCGACGCGAACCTCAAGGGGCCGTTTCTTTGCGCCCTGGCCGCCGGCCGCCTCATGCGCCGTGGCGGGAAGATCATCAACTTCGCCGACTGGGCCGGCGTGCGCCCCTACCGCGACTACCTGCCCTACTGCGTCTCCAAGGCCGGCGTCATCGGCCTGACGAAGGCGCTCGCGAAGGAGCTGGCACCTCGGATCCAGGTCAACGCCATCGCGCCGGGACCGATCCTGCCGCCGCATGACATGAGCGTGGCGGCGCGCCGACGCGCGGCGCGCCGCGAGCCGCTGCAGCGCTGGGGCAGCCCGCAGGATATCGTGAACACCGTCCTGTTCCTGATCGAAGGGACCGACTTCATGACCGGATCAACCGTATTTGTGGATGGCGGACAACTGATCGCCTGAACAACGCTGAAGCACGCTGATCAACACGCTGATTCACGCCGAATATCGGCGTTGATCAGCGTAGATATCAGCGTTGATCAGCGATTCCCGATGTATTCAGTGACCAAAATTATCACCTTCTGCTACGGGCACCGGCTGCTCCACTATGAGGGCAAGTGCCGCGACCTGCATGGCCACAACGGGCGGGCGGAGATCGAACTGGTGGCTGAGCGGCTGGATGGCCGGGGGATGGTACGGGACTTCACGGAGATCAAGCGCGCGATCCAGGGCTGGATCGACGCAGAACTGGATCACAAGATGATCTTGAACGCCAAAGACCCGGCGCTCCCCTTGCTGCGGTCGCTCAGGGAGCCGCTGTACGTCATCGCGGACAACCCCACGGCCGAAACGCTCGCCCGGCTGATCTACGACCAGGCCAAACGGCTGGGCTTCCCGGTCCGTTCGGTCCGCCTCTGGGAGACCGACTCATCCTTCGCGGTGTATCAGCCGGCTGAGGCTCGCGCCGGACGTCGCGCGCGCCGACGAACGGCGGCTCGTTCGATCTCCACCGCGGCGTAGCCAAGACCCGGCAGCGCCTTCTTCCTCACCCGCACCCGCACCCGCGGGAGGGCGAACTCCGATAGCATCCGCGAGGCGATCGCCTCGGCCAGCGTTTCGATCAACTGGTAGGACTCGCCCCGAGCCGTCTCGATGACCGCCGCCACCACGCGGCCGTAATCCACCGCCGACCGCACGTCATCCCGCCTCGCCGCCTTCGCGGCGTCGATCGACAGCTCCAGATCGACCCACACCGGCTGGGGAATGGCGCGCTCCCACTCCTCCACGCCGATGCGACATTCGACCGTAATCTCGTGCAGCGTGAGCGTATCAGGCATGACCCGTCGAGGCCTCCATCAGTAGCTGGTCCAGGATCAGGGTGAGGTTGCGCTCGAGGCCGCCGCCGTAGCCCGCGTGCTCGTAGACGACGCGCCCCTCCCGGTTGATCACGAAGAGCCGCGGGATCGCCTGGACGTTGTAGCGTCGCGCGACCTCGCTGCCCGCATCCAGCAGGATCGGCGCGGTGAACCGCTTGCCGAGCCACTTGCGCACCGCGTCGGCCGGCTCATCCTGATTCAGCAGGAGGATCGCCACGCCCCGGTCGCGGTAGCGCTTGTGCATGACTTCAAGCGACGGCAGCGAGAAGCGGCACGGCCCGCACCAGGTCGCCCAGAACTCCATGACGATGACGCGGCCGCGCAGCTCCGAGAGCTTCACCGTGCCGCCGTCAAGCTGCTGGAGCGCGAAGTCGGGCGCCTCGGCGGATGGCTGGACGCGATGCCAGTCCTCGGACACCCCAGAAGGAACACACCCAGCGACCAGCGACATGCAGCCAGCGACAAGCGACAAGCGACAAGCGACACGGAACCACCAAACTTTTAAAGCATGGTCTCTTGAAGTGTTGCTTGTTGCTTGTTGCATGTCGCTGAGGTTATTCTTCCATCGTGGACACATCACCCACCGGTTCTCCTTGATCCCATGCGCGGAGGACGCGGCGCATGATCTTGCCCGAGCGCGTCTTCGGGACCTTCTCGACGAAGTCGATCTCGCGCGGGGCGGCGTGCGCGGCGAGGTTTGTTTTCACAAAATCCGCAATCTCTTTTTTCAGCTGGTCCGAAGGCTGGTGCCCTTTGCGCAGCGCCACAAACGCCTTGATGATCTGCCCGCGCACCGCATCCGGCTTGCCGATGACACCCGCCTCGGCCACCGCCGGGTGCGCCACCAAAGCACTCTCCACC
>JACQRE010000167.1 GCA_016206585.1 Candidatus Omnitrophota bacterium
CTCCAGCCGTGCTCGTCATCGCCGATGAGAGTCCGGCGCGAATCCGCCGAGAGCGACGTCTTGCCGGTGCCCGAGAGGCCGAAGAACAGGGCGGCGTCGCCGCGCGGCCCCACGCTCGCCGCGCAGTGCATCGACAGCACGCGCTCAAGCGGCAGGAGGTAGTTCATGATCGTGAAGACCGACTTCTTGATCTCGCCCGCGTAGCTGGTGCCTCCGATGAGGATGAGCTTCGCCCCAAAGTGGACGATGATGAAGGTCGACGAGTTCGTGCCGTCCCGCTCCGGCTCGGCCTGGAAGTGGGGCGCGTGCAGCACGGTGAATTCCGGCGCAAAGCCCGCCGCGCCGCCGGCCAGAAACATCGTCCGGGCAAAGAGGCTGTGCCAGGCGGTCTCCGTGATGACGCGGATCGGCCGCCGGTAGGCCGGGTCGGCGCCGACGAAGCAGTCCTGCACGAAGAGGTCCTTGCCCTGCAGGTAGGACAGCACGCGGCGGTGGAGCGCGTCGAAGCGCCTGGCCTCGAGGGGCCGGTTGACCTTGCCCCACCAGATGTGCCGGTCGCTGGAGGGCTCGCGAACGATGAACTTGTCGTTCGGCGAGCGGCCGGTGTGCGCGCCCGTCCGCACCACGAAGGCGCCGCCCTGGGCGAGCTGGCCTTCCCGCCGCCGCAGCGCCTCCTCGTAGAGGGCGGCGACATCCAGGTTCCACGACACGTGGCCCGGATGGCGGATCCCGTGGCGGCTTAGATCGCCGTTGGCGGATGGGATTCTCCGGGGCGGGGTGAGGGTCCGGCGGGTGGTGCGTCGAGCGGATGATGCGGCTCGTTTCATGGAATCCCCCTTGGTCGCGATCGAGGGAAGTCTATCGGGGTGCCGCCTTCGAGTCTATGATCTGCATCACAGATCGGTCTCAGCGTTGCTGTTCGATCTCGGAGCCGCCGTCAGAGTCCTCTTCATCCCAGCCCAGGCCCAGCGCGATCTTGCACTCCTCCGAGGCCATCGTGCGCGGATCCCACGGCGGCGTGAAGACGATCTGGACCGCCGCGCTCTTCACGCCCGGCAAGACCGCCAGCGTCCGCTGGACCGAGGCTTTGAGCTGCGGCCCGTACGGACAAAACGGCGAGGTGAACGTCATGATGAGTTTGACCTCATCGCCCTCAGGGTGCGGGTTGATCTCCGCCCCGTAGATGAGCCCCAGATCGACGATCCCCAGGTGCAGCTCGGGATCCTCGATGGGCTTCAACGCCTCCAGCACCTGCTGCTCCGTGAGCGCCATCACCGCACTCCTATGACTTGCTGCAGTCCCTGCTCCACGACGTTCCTGGACAGCGCTGCGAACTTGACCCGGACCGGGAACTTGCGCACCCCAGCGAGCGCTTCGAGGTCGCCCAGGTCGAGCGACTCGGGCGGCTCCCGGCCCTGCATCAATCCCTTCATCGCCTCGATCACGCGGCGCGCCTCGTCGACCGTCTGGCCTTCCAGCTGGCCGGCCAGCATCGAGGCGGCGGCCTGGCTGATCGCGCACCCTTTGCCGTGGAACCGCACCCGCGCCAGGCGTCCGCCGTCCGTCTTCAGGTAAAACGTCAGCTCATCGCCGCAGAGCGGGTTCGCCCCGTCAACCTTGACCTGGGCTTCCGGGAGCTCCCCGCTGTGCGTGGGGCTCTTGAAGTGATCCAGGATCACTTCCCGGTAGAGCTCATCCAGCTGATCGAGCATCGGCGCCTACCGGCTCTTCGCGTGCGCGGGCCGGTTGAAGAACGTTTTCACCGCCTCGATCGCCTCGGCCAGCCGGTCGACCTCGTCCCGCGTGTTGTAGAGGTAGAAGCTCGCGCGCGCCGTCGCCGACACCCCGAGGCGCCGCATGAGCGGCTTCGCGCAATGGTGGCCGGCGCGCACCGCGACCCCCTCGGCGTCGAGGACCGTGCCCACGTCATGGGGGTGCAGCCCCTCGAGGTTGAAGGAGACCACTCCGCCGCGCGGTGCGGCGTCCGGTGCCGGCCCATACAGCGTGAGGCCGTCCATCTCCCCCAGCCGCTTCAGCGCGTAGGCGGTCAGCTCCCGCTCGTGGGCGTGGATGGCGTCCATCCCGATCCGCTCAAGGTAGGCGAGCGCCTCGCCGAAGCCGATGACGTCCGCGATGTTCGGCGTGCCGGCCTCGAACTTCCACGGAATCTCGTTCCAGGTGGCGGAGGTCAGCTGCACGTCCGAGATCATCTCGCCGCCGCCGAGAAACGGCTCCATGGATTCCAGCAGCTCCTCCCGCGCGTAGAGCACCCCCACCCCGGTCGGCCCGAGCATCTTGTGGGCGGAGCACACCAGCGCGTCGCAATCCAGCTGGCCGACGTCGACCGGCAGGTGCGGCACGCTCTGCGCGGCGTCGATGAGCACCACGGCGTCATGCGCGTGGGCCCGCTTGGCGATCTCACGAACCGGGTTGATCGTCCCCAGCACGTTGGACATGTGGGTGACCGCCACCAGCTTCGTGCGGGCGGTCAGCAGCGTGTCGAGCTCCTCAAGCCGCAGCTGCCCGTCGTCGGTCACCGGGATGAACGCCAGCGACGCTCCGGTGGCTTTGGCCAGGAGCTGCCAGGGCACCAGGTTGGAGTGGTGCTCCATC
>JACQRE010000168.1 GCA_016206585.1 Candidatus Omnitrophota bacterium
CGCCGGAACAGGGTGTCCCCCAGGAGGCCGCGCAGCGCCACCAGCACCGTGGCGGGCTTGGCGTACGAGGCGGTGCCGTTCTGGTTGGGATAGAGATAATCCGTCCAGCGCATCATTTCGCTCTCGTATCCCGATTTGGCGGCCGCGAGGTAACTACTCTGGTCTCCCCGGTCTGCGTTGCGCCCCGGGAAAAACTCGTTGCTGGCGTGGTTTTCGTTGAACGTGGTGGTCCCCTCGTCCATCCACCCGTAGCGGCGCTCATCGGTGCCCACCATCATGGGCACCCACATGTGTCCTAGCTCATGCGACACGACGTAATACAGGGCGCTGTCGCTTCGGCCGCGGTAATCATCGATCAGCGTCATCATGGGGAATTCCATCCCGCCGCTGATGATCCCGCCGCCCTCCACCGCGCTCATGTGAGACCACGCATACGGAAGCCCGGTATAGCTAGAGTGATGAGTGATGGCGTGCTGCGCGTAGCGCGCCGCGTGCCTCCAAAGCGTGGCCGAGGCTCGGTAGAGCGCATCTACCCTGGTGTAGTCCATGGTACCGTCACCGTCCCGGTCACCCACCGGCGTCCGCGCGGCGTCCCAGAGGGAGGCGCTGGTGGCGGCGAAGGCCACGTCCCGCACCCGTTGCGCGCGATAGCGCCAGGTGAGGCGGCCCGTGGGACCGGTGCGCGTCGCCTTGCCGGGCCCCAAGTCGCCGGCCCCAAGGATGGAGATCACCTGGTCGCTCTGTTCGGCGTTCCGCAGGCGAGCGACGATGGCGTCCGGCAGCACCTCATCCGGGTTCACCAGCTCGCCCGTTCCCGTGACCACCCACCCCTCCGGGACGTCGACGGCGAAATCGTAGTCGCCGTAGCCGTCGTAGAACTCCGCCGAGCTCAGGTAAGGATCCGCCTGCCAGCCCTCGACGTCGTCGTACACGGCTAGCCGAGGGTACCAGTAGGCGACGAAGAACAGGTTGTCGCCGTTCCACCCCATCCGCCCGGCGCTCTGTTGCGGGACCTGGAAACCCCAGGCCAGGTCCAGCACGATCGAGTCGCCCGGCGCCACCGGCTCGGGTGGCGAGAGCCGCATGATGGTGCCGTCCACCCGGTAGCCCGGGCGGCCCGTCGTCGCCGGCACTGGCTGCCCGTCCGCGGCCACCGATTCGAGCTGCACGCCTCCGGTGACTTCCGCCGGTTCGTTCCGTGGTACGCCGGGCGCGTGGAGGTTCTGATACAGGTGGAGGTAGAGGACGCTCAGGGTGTCGGGTGAACGGTTGAAGTACACCACCCGCTCGCTCCCGGAGAGTCGCTTGGCGTCCGGAGCCAACGTGGCCCGGATGTCGTAGCGAGTCCACTGCTGCCAGTAGCGACGCCCGGGCTCGCCGGTCTGGGAACGGGTGCCCTTCGCAACGGCGCGCTGGAACTGGGGGGGCGGCACGACGGGGTAGGGAACCGGCCGCTGCGCGAGCAAGGGTGTCCCCTGCAGGAGGGTGGCGAGTACCAGAACCGACGTCCGCATCCTCAAGGCCTCCGGATGGATCGGGATGGGTCGTAGCAGGGTACGAACCCCTACCGGCGTCCGCAAGCGCAGGCGTTTGCCAGGAGGCGATCAGTATGACAGTATTGCCGGGAGTGAAGGGCTCTCTTTGTAGCCTCGTGGTCTGCGGCGCCGTCCTGGCGCTGGCGGGGTCTGCCTGTGCCGGGGCCTCGCAGGGCCCGGCGCGCTCCGGCCGGGGCAGCAACGTCATTACTCGGGCGGAGCTGGACGGCCTGCCCTCGTCCAGCGCGTATGACGCGGTGCAACGCCTGCGTCCCCAATGGCTCAGCCGGCCCAACACGCCCTCGATCCAGGGGAGTAATCCGGTAATGATCTACGTGGATCGTCACAACTTCGGCGCGCTGGAGAGCCTGCGCAGCTTGAACACCGAGCAGATTGAGCAAATGGAGTTCGTCCCGGCGCGGGACGCGACCACGCGTTACGGCACGGGCCACGCCAGCGGGGTGATCGAGGTCACGACCCGGCGGGGCTGACCGGGCCTGGGCGACGCTCAGCCGGAGCGGCCCTTGGCCACCTGCCGCTCCGCGCCTTCTTCGAAGAACTTCTTGTTCTTCTCGATGTAGGCCTTGAACTGGTCCGGTGTGTCTTCTTCGGCGAAGATGGCCGTCACCGGGCATTCGGGCTCACAGGCGCCGCAGTCGATGCACTCGTCCGGGTGGATATAAAGCATGTCCTCGCCCTCGTAGATGCAATCCACCGGGCAGACATCGACGCAGCCTCGATCCTTCACCCCAATGCATGGCTCGGCGATGATGTAGGTCATGGCGTTTCCTTGGCCGGAATGTTGCAAGGCTCCAAAGCAGTGTCAAGTCGTGGCGTTGCCCGGGGATACGGCCGTGCGCATCTTGTCTGCATGCGCATCGCATCGCTGCTGGCCAGCGCCACGGAGATGGTCTGCGCACTGGGTCTCGAAGATCAGCTGGTGGCGATTTCGCACGAGTGCGACTACCCGCCGGAGGTGATGGACCGTCCGCGGGTGAGCCGGCCTCGGTTCGATCCCGCTGGGATGACCAGTGGCGCCATTGACGCCGCGGTGCGCCAGGCCATGGACCGGCAC
>JACQRE010000023.1 GCA_016206585.1 Candidatus Omnitrophota bacterium
GGCGGATTCATCCATCAGCTGCAGGTAGTCGACGATGATGAGGCCGATGTCGTGCCGGCTCTTCTGGCGGCGGGCTTTGGCGCGCAGCTCCAGGATCGACACGCTGGGCGAGTCATCGACGACGCTCGGCGCCACGGAGAGCTTGCCGGCCGCCTTCGTGAGGTTGGGCCAATCGCTCGTGGAGAGCATCCCCGAGCGGACGTTGTGCGCGTTGATGCGGGCGTGCGAACAGAGCAGGCGCTGCACGAGGTTCTCCTTCGACATCTCGAGGCTGAAGATCGCCACCCCGGTCTTCTCCAGCAGCGCGGCGTGCTCGGCCACGCACAGCGCGAAGCTGCTCTTGCCCATCGCGGGCCGCCCCGCCACGACGATGAATTCGGCGGGCTGCAGCCCAGCGAGCTGCTGGTCGAGCTCGACGAATCCGGTGGGCAGCCCGGTAATCATCCCCTTGCGCTGGTAGAGCGTGTCGATCATCTCGATGGAGCTCTTGATGATGTCCTTCATCGCGACGGCGTCGCGCTTGAGCTTCTTCGAGGCGATGTCAAAGATCAGCGTCTCGGCCTTGTCCAGCAGGTAGTCGGGCTCGAGGGCGCTTTCGTAGCACTCGGTCGCGATGCGGGTCGAGGCCTGGATGAGCGCGCGCAGGATCGCCTTCTGCTTGACGATGCGGCAGTACGATTCGGCGTTCGCCGCGGTCGGGACGACGCTGGTCAGCGTCGCGAGGTAGCTAGCACCCCCGACCGCGTCGAGGAGGTTGCGCTGCTTCAGCTCCTCCGTGACCGTGACGAGGTCGACGGGGGTGTTGGCCTTGTAGAGCGCGAGGAGGGTGGCGAAGATCTTGCGGTGGCTGTCCTTGTAGAAGACGGTCTCGTCCAGCAGCTCGGTGGCCTGGACAATGGCCTCTTCCTCCAGCAGCATCGAGCCGAGCACCGCCTGCTCCGCCTCCAGGTTCTGCGGCGGCAGGCGTTCCAGCATCGTCAACTCAGGCAGGTCCATCTGCGATCGCTGATGTACGCCGATCAACACGCTGATTCACGCCGATCATCGGCGGAAATCAGCGTGGCCATCAGCGTCAATCAGCGGTTGTTCAGGCTTTCACGACCCACACGTTCAAGGTCGCGGTGACGGCGGCGTGGAGCTTGACCGGCACCTGGTAGACTCCCAAGGTCTTGATCGGCTCCTCGAGGTGGATGGCGTGCTTTTCGACCGGCACGCCATCTTTGGCGAGCGCGTCGACCAGGTCGTGGGTGGTGACCGAGCCGAACGGCTTGTCGTCCTCGCCCACGGTCAGCTTGAGCGTCAGGGAGTGGTGCTCGATCTTCTGCTTCACGGCCTCGGCCTCCGCCTGAGCCCGCTGCGTCTTGCGCTGCCGCTGCCGCTTGATTTCCTCTGCCGCTTTCAATTGCTGGGGCGTCGCCGGCACCGCCAGCCCGGAGGGCATGAGGAAGTTCCGGGCGTAGCCGGGCCGCACGCGCACGACGGCGCCCTCTGTGCCAAGCTTGTCGACGTCCTTCAAGAGAATGACTTCCATGGTAACACCTTGGGTTAGCGCGTTCGCGCGTTCATCGTTTCAACGCGCACACGCGCCAACGGGCTCACGCGCAAACGGGTTACACCGAGACGTACGGCAGCAACGCCATGAACCGTGCGCGCTTGATCGCGCGCGTCAGCACCCGCTGATGCCGCGCGCACGTGCCGGTCAGCCGCGAGGGGATGATCTTCCCGCGGTCGGTCACGTAGCGCCCGATCCGGTCCAGGTCCTTGTAGTCGATCCGCTCGACTTTCTCCGAGCAGAACCGGCAGGGCCGCCGCACAAACGTCCGACGAACAATCGCCATCGTGACTCCCTCAAACTCCACAGTGATTCGTCATGTGTTGACGTTAAAACGGCACGTCCGCGTCCGAGCCGCCTTCGGGTGCGACCTCGACTTCAGCGCCTGGAGCGGGCCCTTCGACTCCGCTCGGGGCAGGCGCGGCCTCCCCGGCCTCGTCGGCCGCCGGCCGGCTCCCCGAGGCGCCCGGGGGCGCTCCGAGGAACTGGACCCGGTCCGCCCGCACTTCCATCGTCGAGCGGGTCTTGCCTTCCGCCTCCCAGCTGCGGTAGATGAGGCGGCCTTCCACGAAGACGGGGCGGCCTTTCTTGAGGTACTGGGTGCAGGTCTCCGCCTGCCGGCTCCACACGACGACCGTCACGAAGCACGTCTCTTCCTTGCGCTGGCCGGCCTGATCCTTGAACGTCGAGTTCACCGCCAGCCGCAGGCTCGCGACGGGCGTTCCGCTCGGGGTGTAGCGCAGCTCCGGGTCCTTGGTGAGATTGCCGATGAGCAGCACGCGATTGAGGCTGGCCATGTTCAGCTCCGGGTTGAGACGGCCGCACCCCGCGACAACCCGGACGCCGTGGTGGAGGGCTGCCAGGGGCCGACTTCGTCCGTCGTCAGGATGATGAAGCGCACCACCGCGTCGTTCAACCGGAAGAGCCGCTCCAGCTCAGCCAGCTGGCCGGTCGGCGCGCGGAAGCGGAGGACGTAGTAATGCCCCTCCGCCTGCCGCCCGATGCGAAAGGCCAGCCGGCGCCGGCCCATGCTCTGGGAGCTGGTCAGGCTGCCGCCGAGCTTCTTGATCGGCTCCTCCAGGTGGGCGGCCTGGCGCGCAAGGTTCTGCTCCGTGCCCGCACTGCGCAAGATGACCAGCGCCTCGTAGTCTCTGGTGGTGGTCATCCCCCCACCTGCGCTTCACGGCGGCTCGTCATGGACAGCCGTTGGGCCGCCGTGACGAAGACGATACCTGAACTGTCAGAATAGCGGGTGTGCTGCCTCATCTCTCCTATCTATCCTCATTCTGGTTGTTGTCTTCGAGGCTCCGCCTCCGGCGGAGCCTAGCGCAGGTGGGGGGATCATGCGTCGACTGCTCGGTTGTACTGGTTCATCGCCACATCCATTCCTTTCGTCACCCACGTCTCGCAGGCGTCCGCGGCCTGCTCAAGCATGCGTTTCATCACGGGCCGCTCCGCGCTGCGAAACGGCGAGAGCACGAACTCGCGCAGATCGCTGGGCAGCGGCTCAGCACACCCCACCCCCAGGCGCAGCCGCGGAATCTCCTCCGTCCCCAGCACCGCCAAGCACGATCGCAGCCCGTGGTGCCCGCCGGCGCTGCCGTCCGGCCGCATCCGCAGCGTCCCCAGCGGCAGGTTGACGTCGTCGCAGACGATCAACAGGTCCGCCCGCTCGGCGGCCGCCTCCCGCAGCGCTTCGCCCGATTCGTTCATCATGGTCAGCGGCATCATCAACCGGACCGTGTCACCGCCGGCCTCGTAGTGGCCGGAGACCGCGGCGGGGCGGCCATCCCGCCCCACCGTCCGGCGGCACAGATCCACGTGATGCCGCTCGCCGAGGAGCTGGATCACCATGAACCCAGCGTTGTGCCGGGTGTCCCGGTAGGTCTGGCCGGGGTTGCCCAAGCCGACGATCACCTTCACGTCACTTCGCGTCTTTCTTGGCTTCCTTGGCCTCGGGCTTCTCCGTCTTCTTCTCGGCTTTCCCCTCTTCGGCTGTGGCGGCCTCTCCCTCTTCCTTCTTCTCGCGGATCACCTCGGGCTCGGTCACCGGGGCGGCCTCCTCCTCGACCTTCTCGACCTTCGGCATATGCACCGAGACGATCACCCCTTCGGGGTCGCTGGTGATTTTCGTGTTGTGGGGCGCGGCGAGGTCTCGCACGTGGACCGTCTCGCCGATCTTCAGCAGGCTGACATCGAACTCGACGTGCTCCGGCATCTCGGCGGGCAGACACTCCACCTCGATCTCGCGCAGGAAGTGCTCCAGGAGCCCGCCGTCCTGCTTCACGCCGACCGCCTCGCCCTTGAGCACGACCGGCACCTTGACGCGCAGCCGTTCCGTCAGCAGGATGGCGTGGAAATCGATGTGGATGACGCGCCCGTTCACCGGGTCGTGCTGCACCGCCTGCACGAGTGCCGGCTTCTCCCAGGACCGCTCGCCGTCGAGGCGCAGGGTCACCAGCGCGTGCTCGCCCGTCTTGGAGCGCAGCAGCTTGGTCAGCTCCCGGTCGTTCACCGCAATCGGCATCGGCTCGAGGTTCCTGCCGTAGACGACCCCGGGCACCAGCCCCTCCTGCCGCAACCGCTCCACCCGGCGCTTGCCTTGCGTGCTGCGCCGCGTCACGACCAATGCCTGCTCAATCGCTGCTTTGCCTTTTGCCATCGGGTCGCCCCCGGTTAGCTTTGCATGCCGTCAAACAACGTGCTGATGGACTCTTCGTAGTGGATCCGCCGGATCGCCTCGCTCAACAGCGGGGCCACCGACAGCACGGTGATCTTCGGGTGGCGGCGCTTCGCATCGAGCGGGATCGTGTCCGTCACGATCAGCTCCTGCAGGGCGGAGGACGCGATGCGGCTGATCGCCGGACCCGAGAGCACGGGGTGGGTGACGCACGCCAACACCGAGGTCGCCCCGCGGCGCTTGAGGGCAGCGGCCGCCTCGACCAGCGAACTGCCCGTCGCGATGAGGTCGTCGATGAGCAGGCAGGTCTTGCCCTTCACCTCGCCGAGGATGTGCATGACGGCGGTCGCCTCAGGGCTGTCGCGCCGCTTGTCCACGATCGCCAGGTCCGCACGGAGCCGCTTGGCGTAGGCGCGAGCCATCTTGATGCCGCCCACGTCCGGCGAGACCACGACGATCGACTTGAGCCGCTTGCGCCGGATGTACTCCTCGAACACGGTGACGGCGAAGAGGTGGTCGAGCGGGATGTCAAAGAAGCCCTGGATCTGCCCCGCGTGCAGATCGACCGTGAGCACCCGGTTCGCGCCGGCCGTCGTGATGAGGTTGGCGACGAGCTTCGCGGTGATCGGCACGCGCGGCTGGTCCTTCCGGTCCTGCCGGGCGTACCCGTAATAGGGGACCACCGCCGTGACGCGCCGCGCCGAGGCGCGCCGCAGCGCGTCCAGCATGATCAGGAGCTCCATGAGGTTGTCGTTGGCGGGCGGGCAGGTCGGCTGCACCACGAACACGTCCTTGCCGCGGACGTTCTCGTTGATCTTCAGCCGGATCTCCCCCTCGCTGAAGCGGCTCACCATCGTATCCGCCAGCGGGACCTTCAGCTCGCGGCACACGGCACGGGCCAGCGCCGGGTTGGCGTTGCCCGTCATGATCGTGAGCTCCGAGGAGAGCCGTCGGCGTGACGCCATGAGGGATGGGGGATTACCGCCGGGCGCGCGCCATCGTGCGGCGCGCCGCCGGCCGTTTGACCGCCTGCTTCTTCATCGCCTTCTTCTTGGCATGCGACGGGCGCACCGGACGACGCGCGGCCTTCACGCGGGCCATCCGCGCCTTCTTCGATGCCGCCGGAGGGCCATCCGCCGACGCCGAGGTGCGGGCAACCAGGGGCCGCGCCGGCACGCCGACGACCACGCTGCGCGGCGGCACGTCGTGGCCTTTCGGCACCACGCTCCCAGCACCCGTCGTGGCCCCCTGGCCGATCTTCACCGGCGCGATGAGCACCGTGTCCACGCCGAGGAAGGCCCCCTTGCCGACGTGGGTCGGGTGCTTGTCCTTGCCGTCGTAGTTGGCGGTGATCGTGCCGGCCCCCACGTTCACGCCTTCCTCGATGACGGCGTCGCCGAAGTAGCTCACGTGGTTGAGGCGCACGCGCGGCCCCACCTTCGTGCGCACCAGCTCCACGAAGTTGCCGATGCGCGTCTCCTCCGCCACCGTCACCCCGCTGCGCAGCCGGGCGAAGGGCCCGATCGAGCAGCGCTTGCCGATGGAGACCCCGGTTTCGATCACGGTGTAGGGGTGGACCACGGTGTCGGCGCCGATGGACACGCCCTGGTCGATGAACGTCGTGTGGGGGTCCTCGATGGTCACGCCGTTGTGGAGGTGCGCGTCGACGATGCGCTGGCGGATCACGCCGGTCGCGCGGGCCAGCTCCGCGCGCGAGTTGATCCCGAGCGCCTCGGACACCTCCTCGACGCGGGTCACCTGGATCTTCGTCCCCTCCTGGCGCGCGAGGTGCGACACGGCGTTGGTGAGGTAGATCTCCTTCTTCGAGGCGCTGGGCTTCACCACGGTGAGCGCGTCCAGCAGCGCCTGGGTATTGCACACGAGCGGCCCGACGTTGATCTCGCGGATGGCGCGCTCGGCCGCGTTGGCCTCGGCCTCCTCGACGATCCCGGCCACCTGGCCGGTTTCATTCCGGATGATGCGGCCGTAGCCGCTGGGGTCGGCCAAATGCGCCGTGAGCAGCGTGCAGGTGGCCCCGGTCTTGAAATGGGTCTCGACAAGCTTCTGGACGGTCGTCCGGCGCAGGAGCGGCGTATCCGCGTAGAGGATCAGTACCGCGCCGGAGGCGCTCCCCAACGCCTTTTTCGCCGCGAGGACCGCGTCGCCGGTGCCCAGTCGCTGGCTCTGGATGACCGGCTTCGCGTCTTTGGGCAGCCGTGGCTTGATCGCGTCGGCCCCGTGGCCCAGCACGACGATCGGGTGGTTGACGCCGGAGGACGCCGCCAGATCCAACGCGTAGGCGATCATCGGACGCCCGCAGATCGGATGCAGCACCTTCGGCAGCTCCGACTTCATCCGCGTGCCTTCCCCGGCCGCCAGAATGATCGCCTGCAGATTTCTCATCGTGTGCGCCTCATCGCTCCGTGTCACGACTGTGTTGTCGATCCTGGCTCAATCCAGAAAAAACTGGGGAGCCAGGAATCGAACCTGGATACTCAGATCCAAAGTCTGATGGCTTACCGTTAGCCGACTCCCCACCGAGGTGACCAAGACGCTCAATCCATCCGGCAATTGTCCGGTTGAGGTTGGCGCTTTGATTCACGGTCACCCGCACCAGCCCAACGTAGCCTTCTCCTGTGTTTCTCCGATGCGGTGAGACTGCGTGTCGCTTGAGTCGAATCTGGAGCCGCTCCGACGGAATCTGGAGAGCCGACGACCAAAATTGCCGCGCGTGTTCAATGTACTTCGAAGACTCGTGAATGAACAACTCGAAGATCAGCCGATCGCTCGATACGTGACAGATGTCGCGCAACCACCGCACGACCACCCGAAGCATGGCTGGATCTGAGTTACTGAACACGACTCGCTGCGAGACATTGTGGGGCTTCTGTTTACTACCTTCTGCCCAATACAGCGCAATCCCGATCAACCAGAATTCACGTTGAGTCAGCGCATCAATGTCTCGCCTGGCCTGTTCAACAAGACTCTGTGCCCGTGCAAGATATTTCGCTCGCACAGCTGCCGCGCCTTTGCGTTGGGCCAAACGCCTCAACTCCGTCAGCTGCTGGGACTGCGTTTCGACAAGCCCATCGGCTTTGAGCCATCGCCATAAGGTCGACTTCGCGACCGTCAGTTGAGCCCGAATGGCCTGATATGTCGCCCCGTCGCGCCGGAGCTCGATGGCTTTGGCTCGCTCAGAGGGCTTCATGAGTGAGCCGATGCATTCTCGGCGTGGTGTCTACTGCTCCTTGCCCGCTCGGCCTCGTACGCCTCAAGCACCTTCTCCTGCAGGTACTGCCGGAACTCGGCCGTGATCGGGTGCGCGATGTCCCGATGGGCCTGCGCTTCGGCCGGCTCAGCGCCGGATGGCCCCCCCACCACATCCCTTGGTGGAGCAGCGAGCGCTCCCCCGCACTGGCTGCAGAAGCGTCCGCCCGCGTCGTTCTTGAAGTGGCACTGCCCGCACGGCACCTTCGGCTTATGGGAGGGCATCGCCACGAAGAGTCCGTTCTTGCCGTCGATGATCTTGATGTTCCGAACCACGAAGCAGTGGTCGAACGTCAAGGTCACGTAGGCCTTCAGGCGCCGTTCCCCGCTGCGCAGCTCCTCCGCGCCCGGTCGTCCCATAGGCTCACGCACCGCCACCCGCACCTCGGTGATTTCCATCCAGCGCCCTCCTACCCCACACCGGGAGCGGGCTCTCTGAGGCAGCTATGGACTGGGTGTGGGAACGCGTCCCCATCTAGGATGTTGCGACGAGCGTTGGCTGAGTGTGGATGATCTCAATGCGCCACGGCACCGACTCCTGCCGCAGGCGCTGGGCGATCTCACGGGCGCGTGCCGCATCGGCGCAGAGGCCGAACACGGACGTCCCGCTGCCGGAGACGCAGACGCCCAGGCAGCCGAGATCGCGCAGGCGTGATTGGATGACCGAAATGACGGGACAACGCCGGATCGCTTCAGGTTCGAGGTCGTTCCACAGGCCCTGAGCGAGCTCGCCAAGCGAGCCGTTGTGCAAGGCGTGTACGATCATGGTACTGGAGGGCTTCGACGCTGTCAAGTCGAATTGCGCGCTCGCGTAGACCGTCTTGGTCGAGAGCCGCTCCGCCGGAACGACGAGCACCTGCGCGAGGACGCACGATGCCCCCACCGGCTCGCACCGCTCCCCCCGCCCCCGCCCGATCGCAAAGGGGCTGCCGGTCAAAAAGAACGCGATATCCGACCCCAGTTCCGCAGCCAGCTGCAGGAGCGATGGTTGATCGAACCCGATGCCCCATAATCGGTTCAGACCGTTGAGCGTTGTGGCCGCATCCGAGGAACCGCCGCCAAGGCCAGCGGCCACCGGAATGCGCTTGGTCAGGTGGATGCGAGCGCCCTGGCTGGTCCCCGTGACCTGCTGGAGGAGGCGGGCGGCCTTCACGACGAGGTTGTCCTCGCCGCAGGAGAGCGCGGGATCGGTGCAGGTGAGTTCGAGTCCGCGGGGGCTGGCGTCGAACGTCAACTCATCCACGAGGTCGAGACGCTCGAACACCGTTTCGAGCTCATGGAAGCCGTCCACCCGCTTGCCGAGGATGCGGAGGTAGAGGTTGAGCTTGGCCGGAGCTTGGAGGCGGAACATCAGAAGTTGACGTCAGGCTACAAGCTGCGGGCTTCAGGCTGCAGCGTGAAGCTTGCGGCCTGCAGCCGAGGACGCATTAGACGTGCTGTTTGATGCGGAGGACGTCCTTGACCGCTTTCACGATGTCCTCCGGCATCAAGTGGAAGGCTTTGAGGAGATCCGCCGGATCGCCGGAGGTGCCGAAGCGGTCGTTCACGCCCACGAAGCGCATGGGCACCGGGGCGTGCTGGACGAGCAGCTCGGCGACGGCCCCGCCCAGCCCGCCCAGCAC
>JACQRE010000171.1 GCA_016206585.1 Candidatus Omnitrophota bacterium
CGGGGAGCCCTCCTTCGGCGTCCCTCTCGGACGCTCCCCTCGGCTCCCCGTCGCTTGACGGAAAGTAGCGAGCTCCCGCCCCTCTCCCCTCATTTGACACTCGACGGGGAGGATCGTTACAATGGCTTCCTGCTTCTGCGGAGGTGGCGGAACTGGCATACGCGCGGGTCTCAGAAGCCCGTGGCCGAAAGGTCGTGAGGGTTCAACTCCCTCCCTCCGCACCATTCCTGTAAAAATGGGGACGTTTCTCCCTGAAAAAGAGAAACGTCCCCTATTTCGTTAGCCGGCGCGGTAGGCCTTCGCAAGCTGCACGTACTTCGCGACCCACATCTTGATGTAGGCGAGATCCCGCGCGGTGATCTTGCGCACGACCCGCGCCGGAGCCCCCACCGCCAGCACGCGCGGCGGAATCTTCATCCCTTCCAGCACGACGCTGCCCGCCCCCACGATCGCCCCGGCCCCCACGCGCGCTCCGCTGAGCACGATCGCGCCAATGCCGATCATCGCCCCCGGCTCGACCACGCAGCCGTGCAGGTTCGCATGGTGGCCCACGTGCACGTGGTGGCGGATCAGGCAGGGATGGTCGTCTTCCACGTGCAGGATCTAGACGTCCTGGATGTTCGTCGCCTCGCCGATCTCGATCCGGTTCACGTCGCCGCGCAGGACGCAGCCGAACCACACGCTCGAGTGCCGGGCCAGCCGCACCCGGCCGATGACGTCCGCGCCCGGTGCGACGAAGGCGGTGGGGTGGATGCTCGGGTGGGTGCGCCGGTATGGTAGGATCATCCCACCACCTGTTTGTTGGCCGGAGGCCAGCTTCGCCCTCGATGAGAGATTGCCGTCATGGGCGAAGCAGCCCGCCGGCGGCGGGCCCAAACAGGTGGTGGGATCATCGCGCGGCCTCCTTCATGGGCTCCTTGTCCTCATCCTCGTCCAGATACTCCTCCAGAATGGCGGCCCGGCGCTGGTCCAGCGTGTCCACGAGGTAGGCCGCGTCCGACGGATCGCTGTAGCGTCCCGCCGAGACCGCGGCCTCGATCTGCGCGCGCGACAGCCGCGCCATCCGGCGTGCGATCCAACGTCCATCCTGCTGATTCATCTCCTCGAATGCCAGATTCGGCGCGTAGGGCTTCCAGTCATCCGGATCAAATGTCGTGGTGAAGAACCCCACGCGGGGGCTGACCGGCTGGCCGCTCTCCAGGCTGCACGGCGGATCGTGCAGCCCCAGCGTCAGCACCTTGAGCGAGGCCTCGCGCAGGTCCACGATGTTCAGCCACCCCGCGCACGGGTGCTTCGGGCCGGCCTTGCCGGCGTCCGCGCCCAGCGACGTGCCGAAGTCGATGAGGTAGCCGACCGTCCGCGTGCCGTCCCACACCAGCAGCGAGTTGTGGTCTTTCGCGTCGATGTTGTTCACCCAGGCGTAGGCCAGCCGGAGCGCCCGGACGTCCGCGCAATCGCGGAACCGTTTGAACGATCCCGGCCCGAGCACCTCGCCGTCCAGGATTTTGCTCGCCGCCACCCGGAACACCCCCTCCTGGCTGCGGCCTTCCAACAGCCGCTCGAGATCCGCCTGCGCGAACGGCCGCGACGCTCCCTCGGCGGTGTGGCTCAGCACATCCGGGTCGACCTGCACCTCCTCGGGACGCACCCAGACGACTTCGTAGCTGGGGACGTGGTAGCCGAGCGCGTAGAGGAGCTTGCTCGTGACCGTCTCAGCACCCGAGAGCAGCTCGGACGCCTCGGTGGGGTCGAGCTTAAAGAGGTATCTCGCCCCCTTCGCATCCGTGACGAAAAATCCCGGCGTCTTCCCCTCCCCTTTCAGTTTCGTGATCCGGAAGGGCGGGGTCGCGACATCCTCGGGCCGCGTGGGACCGGCCGCCACCTGCTCCGGTGTCAGCTGTGCGGGGTCGCGGTTGGTGAAGAACGCGGTGTCGCCTACCTCGCCGTCGCGCAGGTTGAGGGCTCGCACCGGCACGCCGGACACCTTCCGCCCCACCCGGACGAGGTTCAACCCCTGCTTGAGCTGGGAAATCACGGTGACGTCGAACAGGTGCCACCAGATGGGCGGCTTGCGCACGACGGGCTTGGTCTCGATGCAGCACGGGGTGGCCCCCCAGCGCTTCGGCCACGTCGAGCATCCGCATACGACACACAGCAAACCAATACACAGAGTTCGGAGTGCGGAATGCGGAGTGCGGAGTAAAAGCCGATCACTCCGAACTCCGAACTCCGAATTCCGAACTGCGTGTTGCTGTGGCGTGTTCAGGGGAGTGTGGAGAGGTGTAACGCGGCTTTCGCGGCTTTGGAGATCACTGGCATGGTGTGGCGCGAGGCGCGCTCCAGCTCCTGGCGCATCGTCGTCATGCGCAGCCACCCCACCGCGCACAGCGTCGTGACGCTCAACCAGTGGTTGTGGTCCCAGATGGCCTCCTGCAGCGCGCGGTAGGCGGCCGTGGGCTCGCGCACGTCGTCCGTGCCCTGCTCGAAGAGCGCCAGGAACCGCTCCTCATCGAGGATGGGGAAGATCGTCAGGCGCATCGCCGGATCGATCAGGTTGTCCAGCAGCTCGATCGCATCGGCCCGCACGTAGGTGTCCGGGGCGCGGAGCTGCTCGTAGACGAGATGGATGTCCTCAGGACGATAGAGCAGCATGAGGAGGCAAAAGACCTGCTCGACGGACTCCTCGGTCAGCGCGCGCAGCAGCGCGATCACCGGGTCGTCCGATGCCAGGGAGCCCCGGTGGTGCTGGCGGACGATGGTCGCCACCTGGATGATCCGCTGAGAGTTGGTCACCTCGTACGCGATCTGCCGCCGGATGGGCCGCTCGGGGAATTCCAGCCGCTTGCCCTTCAGGCGCAGCCGCACCAGCCCCCGGACCGCCTCCTGGCGCAGGGCGGCATCCTCCTCGACCATCACCATCCCCAACAGGTAATCCACGGTGGCCTGATCCGCCGCGCGCGACAGCAGCCGGACGGCCTGCCGCCGCTTCGCCATCGGCATCTGCTGGTCGCTGATGACCGCCTTGAGCCGGTGCGCGGCCGCTTCAAACTCGGAAGGGGGTGCGAGCCGCGCTTCGTACGCGTGGAGCTCCTGGAGCAGCTCCTTGGCGTGGGTGGATGCGGGCGAGCGCGCCGCCAACAGCCGGTCGACCAGCACCAGCTTCCGGGACGACGCCTGGCCGCCGGTCAGCGACTGAAACGGCACCAGCCACTCCTCCTCCCACACCGCGTGCCCGCCCTCGCCGGGCCGGGCCGCTTCGACCGCGGGCCGGGGAGGGCCCCGGCCATCGTCAGCGGCGGGCCGGGGAGACAGCCGGGATGCGGCGCGGGCCTGCAGCACCGTGCGGATCGTCGCCACGTAATCGCGGCGCAGCTTCACCGCCACCACCAGCCACGCCGCGATGAGCGGAACCGACACGTAGCTGAGCACCTGCGAGGGCCAATGCAGGGCGTCGAGCAGCACGATCCCGATGATCGCGGCGATCCCCTTCCCGAACCGGAAGACCACCATGTCGATGAACGGCTTCACCTTGTAGCGGATGGACCGGTCGATCGGCAGGTAGAGCACCTCCTTGCTCGTCTGCTGGAGCGAGTAGTTCAGCGACCCGTCGTAGAGCTCCGTCGCGGCCGCCACCCAGAACACCGGCAGGACCAGGAGGCCCGCGGTGCCGCAGAGCACCCCGACCGGCAGGACCAGGAGGGCGGTCATCATCCCCCAGCGGCGGAGGATCCAGCTGGTGAAGAAGAACTGGACGATGAACGCCACAACGTTCATGCCGCCGAAGAAGACGCTCGTGAACGTCGTCTTGGCGTCCGCGTCGGGAAACTGCAGCTCGATGAACGGGTTGAACTGGTAGTAGATGAGCGTCGACACGAGCTTGGTCAAGCTGACGAGCGCCACCAGCAGCAGCAGGTATCTCGACTGGAGCAGCAGCCGCACGAAGCTGCCGAAGTCGTGGAGGAACGTGTCGTGCCGCGCGGGGCCCGGCGCGCGCTCCTGCGTGTAGGCGCGCTCGGGGGCGAGTGTCCAGAGCTGCTCGACCGACAGCCAGCAGCCGACGAGCAGCGCGGAGGACACCAGGATCAGGTTTTCCGTCCCGATGACCTGCGCGCCCACCGCCGCGATGGAGGAGCCGACGATGCCGCCCAGGATGCCGCCGGAGCCGATGAAGCCGAAGAGCCGTTTCGCCTCCTGCGGCCGGTAGAGGTCGTTGGCGACCAGCCAGAACAGCGTCACGACCAGCACCGAGAAGATCGACACCCACACGTAGAAGGCGCCCGCCACCCACGGCACCGGCCAGGCGAGCAGCTTCCAGAACAGCACGAGGATGCCGATCACGAACCAGAACGAGCCGCTGACCAGGCGCGGCTTCGGCACGCGGTCGACGAGCCGGGCGAAGAGCGTGACGATGGGCCCCATCAGGACCGCACAGATCAGGTCGACGTACGGCACCATGCGCGAGCCCAGCTCCCCCAGGACGAGCGAGCGGCTGGCCGGCTTGATGAGGTAGTAGGCGGTAATGATGAGGAAGAAGTAGAGGAAGGTGAACGTGACCTTCCGCCCTTCCCCGGGCCGGATCTGCACGAA
This sequence comes from Candidatus Omnitrophota bacterium, assembly GCA_016206585.1. GTDB lineage: Bacteria > Omnitrophota > Gorgyraeia > Aquiviventales > Aquiviventaceae > JACQRE01. Next base: position 4,588 of record JACQRE010000171.1, read on the forward strand.
CCGTTTGGAGAGATACCCGATCGTCCGATGCATCAGCCTCTCAACATGATGAAGGAGGTCAGGCGGCCGGTCTCGCGCCCCTCGCGGCGCAGGGAGAACCACTCGCTCGTTTCGCAGGCGGTGCACCGGCGGGCCTCGACGATGCGATCCGCCCGCACCCCGCAGCGCCGCAGCTGCTCGACCGCCACACCGATCAGATCGCAGGTCCGCCGGCCGTCCCGCTCCTGCACGAAGGGGCCGAACCGCTCGGCAAACTCCGGACCGACCTCGTAGCAGCACGGTCGGATGGAAGGCCCGATCGCGACCTGTAGCGCGCCGGGCTCGCTGTGGAAGACGTGGCGCAGCGCTCCCACCATCCGCGCGGGCAACGAGGCCGCCAGCCCGCGCCAGCCGGCGTGTGCCAGTCCCACCACGGAACGGACGGGGTCGAGGAAAAAGATCGGCAGGCAGTCGGCCGTGCGGATGCGCAAGGCCACCCCCGCAGCGCCGGTGACGAGCGCGTCGCAGCCGGCCACCGGTGCCGCCGCGGCCGCGGCTTCCGTGACGACCGCGATGCCGGCCCCGTGCACCTGCTCGGCTTCCGCGCAGGCCCGGACCCTGAACCGGCCCAGCCACGCCGAGGGGTCCGTCCGGCGGTTCGTCAGCCCGGCCACCACCCGCGCCGAGCCCCAGCCCCGCAGCTGCGAGCCCAGCCCCTCGAGCGGCTCCAGGCGCACACCGCTACTCGCCGCCACGGGCATCGTCCCCTCCCTCGCTCACGATCGTCTGGACCGGCTCGCCGATCTGCAGGCCGAGTGCCGCCGGATCCACCGGCGCGCCGTGCTGCAGCACCTCGAGGTGCACGTGCGGGATGATCCAGCGGTGCCGCGCATTGCCGGTCTTGCCGACGGTGCCGATCGGCTCGCCCTGGCGGATGCGCTGCCCCGGCTCGACCGACACGTGGTTCAGGTGCGCGTAGAGGCTGCGCAGCCGCTCCCGGTGCTCGAGCGCCACGAAGCGGCCGAGCCCCCGGTGCGTCCCCACCTCGACCACCCGGCCGCTGCGGATGGCGCGGACCGGGCTGTTCAACGCCGCGGCGAGATCGATCCCGCGGTGGCGGCGGTTGCCGCTGCGCGGAGACTGAAAATGGCCGTCGCCCTTCGCGTCCTGCCGGATGACCAGCGGCCGCTGATCGATGGGCGGCACGACCGGATGCCAATTGAGGTACGGAACCTCAAGCACAGCCAGGGTCACACCGCATCCCGCCAGCAATCCCACCCAAAACTGACGGCTCGTTGTGACCATCTCGCACGCTCTGTCAGGGGTCATGTGGATTGAACGTTACACCGCCGCTTGCCTTCGCTGACGGGACGCGACGACGAGTGATTCTCCGTACACACTGGCCGCCGCTTCGGTGATGACCTCCGGCATCGTCGGATGCGCGGTGATCGTGCCGGCGAGCTGCCGCGCCGTCAGCCCCTGGTGGAGGGCGAGCACCGCATAGTGGATCAGGCCGGACGCATTGGCGCCCACGATGGTCGCGCCCCGCACCCGCTCCGTCGAGGGGTCCACCAGCAGCTTCACGAAGCCCTCCGTCTCCTCATCGCAATGGCTCTTGCCCAGCGCCCCGAACGAGAAGCGGCTCGCCCGTGCGGCCCCCTCCAGCTCGGATTCCAGCGGGCCGACATGGGCGATCTCCGGATCGGTGAAGATGCACCGCGGCACCGACGATGGCTCCAGCGATCCCGGCGGATCGCCGAGCAGGTTGCGCACGGCCAGTGCCCCCTCGGCGCTCGCCCAGTGGGCCAGCCCGTGGCCTTCCACGCAGTCGCCGATCGCGGCGACGTGCGGCTGGCTGGTCCGCAAGAACGCATCGACCTGCACGCCCCGCCCGTGGGCGATGCCCGCCGCGTCCAGCTGCAGCGCCTCGAGGGTGGGCTGCTGGCCGATCGCGATGAGACAGCGCTCGGCCTCGTGCCGCGTGCCATCGGCGAGGGTGGCCGCCACACCGCCCGCGGCGCGCTCCAGCCTCGAGACGGTGGCACCGGTCAGCACCGTGATCCCCTCAGCCTGAAAGCGGCGCGTCAGCCACCGCACCGCATCGGGATCCTCGGCGGGCAGCAGCTGGGGCTGCTGTTCGATGAGCGTCACCCGGCTGCCGAACGCGGAAAAGACTGAGGCGAACTCGCACCCGATGACGCCGCCGCCGATGATGAGCAGCGACGAGGGCTGCGCCTTGAGCGCGAGCAGCCCGCGGTAGGAGAGGAGGTACCCCTCGTCGAACGCCCACGGCCCGCTGACCGGCCGCGCGCCGGCGGCCACCACGATCCGCTGCGCGTGCAGCGCGCGGGATCGTCCCTGGTGCGCGATCGCCAGCTGATGCGGCTGCGCGAACGCGGCGGTGCCCTCCACCAGCTCCACCCCCTCGCGCTGCAGCAGGTCCGTCAGCCCCTGCCGCAGCGTCGTGACAATGCGGGCACTCCGCGCGGTGACGGCGGGGTAGTCGATCTCGCAGCCGCGCACCCGGATGCCGAGGCGGTCCGCCTGCCGGATGCGCCGCGCAAGGTGCGAGACGGACAGCAGCGCTTTCGTCGGGATGCAGCCGACGTTCAGGCACACCCCGCCCACCCGCTCCCGCTCGATCAGGCACACGCTCAATCCCCGGCGGGCGGCGGCCAGCGCGCCGGCGATGCCGCCGGGCCCGCTGCCGATGACCGCCAGATCAATCGCCTCGACGCTCATCCGCTCACTCCGAACTCCGCATTCCGCACTCCGCATTCCTGCTGGCGATGATTTTGGGGGCGGGGGAGGCGTCGGGGCAGGTGGAGGTGGAATGGGTAGGCA
>JACQRE010000170.1 GCA_016206585.1 Candidatus Omnitrophota bacterium
GCGTCGAACCCCAGGTACAGGTGTGTTGGCTGGAGCCGTTCGATCCCGGAGACGTAGGCGCCCCACGCGGCCGCACCCAGCGCGAGCCCCTCATCGCCCATCGGCGGGGTGACGAACAACCGGTGCCGGCGGTTGAGCAGGTCGTTCGACAACACGTTGGCAAAAGTGCCACCGGAGACGACCAGTGGGCCGCCCGGCGTGAAGTTGGCCGCGGACAATCCGATCAGTGCTTCATCCGTGCGGCGTTGCAGCATGGCGGCGAAATCGGCGGCGAGCTGCCGATGGTCCGCCCGGCTCAGCTCATACTCGCAGAGGACGCGCCGCTCTTGCTTGCGCAACCGGCGCACCTCAGCCAACGGAACGCGCTGCCCATCCGGGGTCACGCAATGGTCGCGATCGCCAAGCTTTGGATGGCCATGCGTCTCCAGGTAGGTGTAGCGGCCGCGGCGCCGGAGCGAAAACGCGCCGTCGTAGCGCACACCGGACTGCGCGAAGCGCTCGGCGTTGCTGTGCGCGGCCAACCCCATCAGTTTGCCTTCGTAGCCGGCGATCCCCTGCCGGTCCACCATGCCGAAGTTGACGACCGCGGGCATCGACCAGTAGGTGCCAAAGGGCCGGCCGGGGTTGCGCCGCGAGAGGATTCCGCGCTTGACCTGTTTGCGCTTGACGTCCAGCCGGCTGCCGCAATTGGATTCCCAGTGCAGGAGCTTGCCGCCTCGCACCGCCCCGAAGGAGAGCCACGAGGAGAAGTCGCCGCCCCCATCGAGGCTCACCGCGTCGAAATCCGTCCACGGCGAGAGCGCCCAGCTGCTCATCACGTGCGCGAGATGGTGGTGCACGGTGATCGTCCGCTTCGCGCGGAGGCGCTGAGGCACCCGCCGGGACGCCTGCAGGTCGCTGAGCACGCACAGGTCAATCTCCGACTCGTCCAGCCGGTGCTGCCGGAACAGATGCTCGAGGCTGAGCGCCGGCCAGCCTTTCTGGCGCCGGCGGCGGGAGAAGCGGTCCTCCTCCTGCGCGAAGACGATCCGGCCGTCCTCGATGAGGCACACCCCCGCGCAGTGGCTGAGCCCGATGCCAAGAATTCTCATTGGTAAACGGTTTCTCTTTGTGACGCTGTGGTGCTGCCTCTGTGATGCTGTGGTGTGGTCTCGATCCGGCGGCCTTGGGCCGCCGAACGGTAGAGCGCGTCGACAATCCGCAGCGCGCACACGCCATCCGTCAGCGTCACCTGGGGCGGCACACCCTGGCGCATCGCCTGCAGCACATCCAGGCATTGCCGCCGCAGCAACGCGCTGGCGTTCGCATGCCGCCGCAGCCGCGCAGCCAGCGCCGCCAGCGCATTGGCCAGCCCCCCGCGGTGCCGCCAAAGGGTCTCGCCATCCGTCCTCGCGATCCCCTCGCGCCCCTCCACCTCCACCGCCATGATCGAATCGCGGGATGGTTTCGTTGACAGCGTCAGGTCGCAGGGAATGCCCGGCACGAACTCCATCGTGGCCATGAGGTCCCGCTCCACCGCCCCGGCGGCCAGGGGTTCCGGCCCGGTGGAGGCGCTGACCGCCTCCGGCTCGCCGAACCACCACTGGAGCAGATCGATCAGGTGGATGCCCTGCTGGATCAGCACCCCGCCGCCGGCGCGTGTCCGGTCGCCGCGCCAGCCGCCGCTCGCCGTAAAGTACGCGTCGTCGCGGGGCCAGCGCAGCCGCGCGCGGACGCGCAGGATGGGCCCGAGCCCTCCCGCATCGAGCAGCCGCTTGAGCCCGGCCACACCGCGCTGGAACCGGTGCTGCGACACCACCGAGGCGGTGAGGCCGCGCTCGGCGGCCGCTCGCTGAATCGTTTCGGCCCTGATGACGTCGGTCGCCAGCGGCTTTTCGACCAGGAGCCCCCGCACCCGCGGGATCGCGCGCAGCGCGTAGCCCGCGTGCGTGTCGTTAGCACTCGCGATGTCGATCAGGTCGCAGGCCCGGAGCAGCGGTTCGTAGCTGTCATACGGCACTACACCGGTGGCCTGGGCGAAGCCGGTCAGCCGCTCCAGGTCCGCGCCGTGGACGCCGGCGAGCCGGACGCCGGGAATCGTCCGCCACACGCTCGCGTGGTGGCGGGCGAACTTCCCCGTGCCGACGAGCCCCACGCGGATCGGTGCCGTCATGCAGCCGGGTCCTCCACGGAAGCGGCGGGTTCCCAGTTCAGCTGATTGCTCCACACTTTGGCGCGCGGGTTGTAGACCGACTGGTACACGGTGCAGCCCGCGCACACCGTTGCCAACCGGTTGCGGTAGAAGCTCTCCATCAGCGCCGTCCGACGCGGCCCCGTGAGGATGCGCTCAAGGCTTTCCTGCTTGAGGTCGCCGATGATGAGCGTGGCCTCAAGGTCGCGCTCGGCGCACGCGTTGACCCGGCCGTCCGCCAGCACGATCGGCTTGGTGAACAGGATCTCGCACGGGCCCATCTTCGGCATCCCGATGTTGCGCCGCAGGCCGGCCGAGGCGAGGTCCTCCTCGGCGATCATCCCCCCGAAGCTGTCGAAGACGCCGTGCAGCGTGTCCTGCCGCACCACCCCGTGCTTGATGCACTCCTCGATCCGCGCGATGAAGGGATCGGTGCGCCCCGCCTCCAGGTCCGGGCAGCGGTAGTCCAGCTTCACGCGGACATTCGGATGCTCCCGCGACTCCAGCTGCGAGAGCAAGTAGAGGACGTTCTCGCGCACCGGCTCGAACCGGTCCACCCCCATGACCGCCTTGTACGTGTCCCGGTCGAAGCCGCCGAAGCTGATGTTCATGCTGAGCTGGAGCCGTCGGTACGTGAAGAGCCGGTCGATCTTCTCGGGGGTCAGCCCGATGCTGTTGGTGTAGAACCCCACGTACTTGATCGCCGGCGTCGCCTCGAGGTAGTCCAGCCGGTCGAACAGCAGCCGGTCAATCATCGGGTCGCCCACGATCGGCGTGAAGCCGATCGCCTTGCCGCCCAGCGCGACGTACTGATCGATGACGCTGCGGAAGAGGTCCATGGACATCACGAGCTTGGGCCGCTGCATCCGGCCGTAGCCGCAGAAGACGCAGTCGGCGTTGCACGCGTTCGTCCCCTCGATGTAGAGGTTGCGCGGCAGTGCCCCCCGCGCGAGGAGGGCCTCCCGCATCTGCCGGCGTCTCACGAGGTAGTTCCAGTAGATGCGCCGGACCTGCCGGTCACCCAGCAGGCTCGCCGCCAGGTGAAACGGCCGGTGCCGCTCGATGGCGTGCAAGAGCGCTCGAACCGTTTTCTGCTTGGTGATCGCATTGCGGATCGCGCGGACCATGGCGTCTCCTAGCGAACGACCGGTTCGGCCAATGCGGCAGGCTCGTCGATCGGGTCACGGGCCGGCGGTGCGGAGGGTGCCACGAGCGCCTCCAGCGCCTCCACGAAGGCGCCAATCCGCCGCTCCCACGACCAGTCCCGCTCGATGCGGCTGCGCATGACGGCGCTCATGGCGGCGTACTCGGCTTGGCTCAACCGCTGCAGCCCGCGCACGGCCTCCACGATGGAGTCGACCGTCGGTGCCACGAACCAGCCGTTCTCGCCTGGCTGGATGAGCTCCGGCATGTTCCCAACCCGCGTCGTGACGACCGGCACGCCGCACGCGCCCGCCTCCAGCGCGGGGTTGGGCGTGCCCTCGTTCCAGCTCGCGCACAGGTAGAAGTCGAGGCCGCGGTACCAGCGGCGCATCCACCGCGCCGAATGGGGCGCGCCGGATGCCTCGCGCGAAATCGTCAGCAGTGCGAGCTCGACGCCCATCGGTGCCAGCGCGTCGCGGGCCGCCTCGATGACCGGCAGGTTCTTCGGCCCGCGCGCCTTCCCCACCCATCCGATGCGGATCCGCGACGGATCGAACGGCGCCCGCGGTCCGGGCGCAAAGCATTGTGCGTCCACCCCGTTCGGGCAGCAGCGCAGACCCGGCACCGCGTCGCGCAGCAGCTCGTACAGGATGCGCGAGTTGACGGTCACCACCTTGCACCGCCGCAGCAGCGACGCGGCCAGGGAGAACGCCTCCTCGGGACTGCGGCCGGGGATCGGATTGAGCGGATCGAGCCCTCCCCCGATGTTCGAGTGGCTCGTCACCGCCGCGAGAAACCACTGGAAGTCCTCGTCCTGGAACCAGCCCGGGTGCGCCTTGTGCAGCCGGTGCAGGATGCGCCACGTCGAGAAGTAGACCGGCCGGCGCCGCAGCAGGCCCAGCCGCCACAGCCACGAGAAGATCCCCGGCGTCAGCGTCTGAAAGCGGAACCGCCGCTGCGCGCGCCGCAGGTGGCGCAGGCGCCCGGCCTGCACCCAGCCCTCGCGGTCGACCACATAGAGGATGGAAGGAACGCGAGAAGACACCCGTTCAGCGACATGCGACATGCGACAAGCAACACGCCAACGAAACCCTCGCCGCGGCACTGCGTACCGCCACCCTTCCGGATCCAATCCCAGCGCCGCCGCGGTGCGGTGCAGCGCCTCCCGTTGGTCGCCGTAGAAGTGGCGCGCGGTCTCGTAGCCGGTCGCAACACCCGCGGCGCGCGGCGCTGCCGTCTTAAACGGCACGATCTCCACGCCGTGGGGAGCCGGGGAGCGCTCAACACCGGCGCGCTTGATGTCCTCGTGGTCGACGATGGGGCGCAGCCCCAGCTCGGCGTAGGTAAGCGAGAGGAGTGCCTCGCTCATCAGCATCTCCTCCGGCGGGAGGCTGAGAATCTTCTCCATCCAGCTCCGCAGCACCTCCACGAACACGCCGCCTTCCAGCATGAACAGGCCGGCGTTCGTCACGAAGTTGGGATACCGCCGCACCCCGGTCCGGCGCGCGTAGGCCTGGATCGTCCGCAGGCCGATGTTGGAGGCCGGGATTCGCTCGACGGGGATCGCGTAGTCCTGCGGGTTGACCGCCGTGATCTTGTGCACCCAGGGCTGCTCGCCGAACCGCGCAAACAGCGGGGACGGATCGCGCAGCCACAGGACGTCGGCGTCGCAGATCACGAGGCGGCGGCCCGCGTGCTGGAACGGCATGGTGTCCAGGTAGCGCGCCAGCGCGAACGGCTTGTAGCTGAACGCGGGATAGCCCTGCCGATCAGCGTTGATCACGTGACAGCGTACGCCGGAACCGTGTTCCGCGAAGAATGTTCGTTCGCGCTCGGTGGAAACCAACACCTCGATCGCCGAATGACCGAACCGCTGCAGCGAGCGGATCGACCACGCCGTGTAGTAGCGGTACGGCTCCCCCTTGCAGCAGTAGAGCACCACGGGCGGCTGCATCAGCGGATCTCGGTGGCGGCAATGTCGTGGCGCGTATTGCGCAGGGCCGGGACCACGCGGCCCGCGCGATGCCGCAAGGGAGCTAACACGCGGGACACCGGCGAGCGCCGTTTCACGGAGAGGGCGTCCAGCGTCCGCCAGGCCGCTTCCCAGCGCCCGCGGGCCCAGCTGCGCACGGGGCGCGTCGTGCAGGGAATCCCCTCCCGCTTGAGCTGGCGCACGTAGGCCGGGATGGACTTCGCCCGGTCGCGCGCCCAGGGGGCCGGCGTGGGGTTGCGGGGCGGGTAGGCCACCGGGTGCCCGAGCAGCCGCGCACCGACCTGCGGCCGCACGTCGCCCGTCCGGAACACGAACAACGGGTCGAACCGGTAGAACAGCTCATCGAGGAAGCGCGGCGACTGGTAGGGGCTCACCACCGGCACGTTCAGCACATTTTTGAGCATCTGATGCCACACGCCCATCGCCGTCCCGACGTGGAGGTCGTGCACCGCGTAGTAGTCCACGTCGCGGTGGTTGTTGTTCTTGGCAAACGTGCCGTCGCCGGAGGTGCCCATCCAGATCACCGCGCGGCCGCCATGCTCCTGCACCAGATCGCGCAGCGCACGGGTCCACCGGAAGTGGGCGACGTCGAAGCTGCAGTCGCTGGCTAGGATCTCTTCCGTCAGCAGCGCGTCGTCCGTCTCGTTCGAGCGCGCGATGAACCGCTCCACCGCCACACCGTTCTCGCGGAGGAACGCCTCGTTGAGCGGCGCGTTGGGCTCGCCGCTGACCACGATCCAGCGGCTGCTGCGATGCGCCAGGATGATGTTCTCGCTGTCCTTGCCGCCCATCAGCAGGATGTGGACCGCGCCGGGGAACCGCGTTTCGATCTCGGTCACGTACGCCTGGATCAGCCGCGCGCCCAGCTCGATGATGGGCCCGGCGTCGGTCAGCTCCCTCGTGCTGCGCCGCCGGGTCGTGCGCACCCGCTGGATCTGGGCGTCGATGGTGAGGAAGCTCGGGCGGTAGAAATGGGTCGTCTGGAACTTCGGGTTGCGCACGAACCGCCGCTTCGCGTGGATGAGCGCGTACACCGAGGTGCTCACGGTGTACGCGCCGCCGTCTTGGTACGCGTACATCGGATAGAGGTAGTTGTCCGCCCGCACCCGCCGCGTCCGGTACACGCCGTTGGGCCGCAGGAACAGCTCGTAGTTCCCGATCTCCGCCTCGACCGCTGGGTAGACCGGAAAACTGAGGCGCATCGTGGTCCGATCACCGTCGGTCATTGGTGATTCGCTGCAGCGGCAGACGGTCTGTGAAGAACCGCCCCACGTGGCCGAAGGGACGGTTCACCCATTCACCGGCCATCACGACCCCCGCCCGCCAGGGGTTCAGCGAGCCTGTACGCAGCGTCCAATAGATCCGCCGCTTGCGCGCGTTCTGTTCCCGGGTGGGCAGGGTGTCGACCTTGGTCGCCGCGATCAGGTTGTGGTCGATGACAGCCAGATCCTGGAACGTCGGATCCGGAAACAGGTCATCCAGGATCACCCGGCGTACGCCCAGGAGATACCAGTCGTCGAACGCCACGACGCCGCCCGGCACCACGAACCGCTTCCAGAGCTGGAAATCGTCGCGCACGAACGCCTCGTCGTGATTGCCGTCGATCCAGAGCATGGCGATGCCCCGCTCCACCGGCCAGCGCTTCACCGCCTCGCTGGACGCCTCCGGCAGGCAGGTGACCACCCCCTCCAGTCCCGCCCGCTGAACGTTGGCCAGGAACGCTTCCTTCAAGCCCGGCTCCCCCTGGTTCTGGAAAAAGTGGTCGACGCAGTAGAGCCGCCACGGGCCGGAGGCATTGCGCCGCAGACCCAGTCCGATCGCCGCGGTCGAGCGGCCCTTGTAGCTGCCAATTTCCACGACGCTGTTGGCCGGCGGCTGATCCACGCTGCGCGCAGGCTGAAGGGTGCGCGCCGTCTGGTACAGGAAGAAGGCCTCAAGCCGGTGCAGGTAGCCCGGGATGGCATCGATGACCGGCCAGACCTCCGCACAGAAGGCTTCGTACGCTTCTTTCCGGAACGGCCAGTTGAGCGCGATCCCCTTCAAAGGGCTCTGTCCCATCGCGAGGTCACTCCACCTTGCGGGCGGCGATCCGGAACACCGCGGCCTCGGTCTGCTTCTTCGTGGCGGGCGTCAGGGTGTCGATCACCGCGATCGCCACGTTCAGTGGCACCGAGAGGATGCTGGCCGCCACGAACCCACTGTAGAGGAAGGGAGTTCGGACCCGTCCCTCGCGCGGTCCGGACTTGCCCCACCGCTGCGAGCGCGTCAGCGCGTTGAGCGCCCGGGCCTGGAGCGCATTGAGCCGCAGCGACGCCTCCCAGAGCCACTGCAGGTAGATCATCACGGCGTAGGCCGGCGCGCCCATCAGCGCGTCCGTTTCCTCGATGCGGAAATGGCGCCCCACGAGACGGCGCAGCCCGGTGAGCGTCCACCGGTGGTAGTCATCCGGCGTCGGATGGTACGGCCACATCCCGTGCGTCGTCAGCCACAGCAGGCCACCTGGCTTGAGGATGCGCTGCGCTTCGAGCAGGTAGCGCTCGACATCCTCGGCGTGCTCCAGCACCTGCAGCGAGAGGACGACGTCCACCGAGGCCTCCGGATGCCGCAACCGGCCGTCGGGTTCGATCACCACGTCGTGCGCCCCCGGCGACCGAGGCGGGCACCCCGGCACGTTTGGCTTCGGTTGGCGAAGCCAAACGAAGCCGCCGGGGTCGCCGACGGGAGTGCCGTGAGTCGCGCAGGCTGACGGCCCGTCCGCTCGTTCCGGCGCGGTCTCCGGGCGCCCGTGGGCGGCGAACCGGACCGTTCCGTCCGGCGACGGGAGCCGAGGGGAGCGTCCGAGAGGGACGCCGAAGGA
>JACQRE010000172.1 GCA_016206585.1 Candidatus Omnitrophota bacterium
ATGCAGCACGCGCTCTCGATTCTGGCCGACGGCGTGGCGGGGCCGCTCAGCGAGGAGCAGAAGAAGTTCGTCACCCTCAGCACCCGCAACCTCCAGCGCCTCAACAACCTCATCAACGACCTCCTCGACCTCTCGAAACTGGAAGCGAAGAAGATGGAGCTGCGGTTCGAGACGCTCGCCATCGGCTCCGTCATCGACGGCGTCTACGAGTCGATGGAGGCCTGGGCCAACAGCAAGGCGATCACCCTGGGCAAGCGCCTCGAGGACGGCCTGCCCAGCGTGACCTGCGATCCCGCGCGCATCACCCAGGTGCTGACGAACCTGGTGGGCAACGCCGTCAAGTTCACGCCGAAACAGGGCCGCGTCATCATCGACGCGAAGCTGACGGTCGACAGCAAGGCGATCGAGGTGGGCGTCGCGGACAACGGGGTGGGCATCTCCAAGGAGGATCTGGCCAAGCTGTTCAACAAGTTTCAGCAGGTGGGTGAGCGCTCCGCCTCCGACATCGGCGGCACCGGGCTGGGCCTGGCGATCTCCAAGGAGATCGTCGAGCTGCACCGCGGCCGCATCTGGGCGGAGAGCGATCCCGTGAAGCGGGGTGCCAGGTTCGTGTTCACGCTGCCGCTTGAGCCGCCGCCTAAAGCTGAAGGCGCGTCATGACCGAGGGACCGATTCGCGTGCTGCTCGTGGACGATGAGCCCGACTTCCTGGAGTCCATCTCCTTCTGGCTGGCCTCCAAGGGCTATGCCGTCCAGAAGACCTCGAACGGGGAAGCCGCCATCGAGCTCATCAAGACGAACCCGCCGCACGTGGTCTTCCTGGACTGCATGATGCCCACGATCGACGGCTTCGAGACGCTGCGGCGCATTCGGGCGGTCAACAAGACGCTGCCGGTCATCATGGTGACCGCGGGCGTCAGCGACGAGAACAAGTTTGCCGGCGCACGCGCCTTGGGGATGTCGGGCTTCTTCCCGAAGGGGGGCAGCCTCGACCAGCTGGCCAACATGCTCCAGATCGCGCTGCGCATCCTCCCGAAGGTCCAGACGGAGCCTCCTGCCGCCCCCCCGCAGCCGGGGCCGCCGACACGCAAGCCGGGCGCGCTCCGGTCGTTGATCGAGCGGTTCTTCCCATCCCGGTGATCCGCATGAGCCGCGCGCTGCGGTGGGCCCTCGTCTGCCTGCTGTGGGCGTGCGCGCCCGCAGCGTTCAGCGCGGCGGCCGATCCCGCCGCGGCAGCCCCCGCCCCGGACCGCGCCAACGACCTCAACAACCGCGGGGTGGCGGCCGCGCAGGCCGGGCAGTTCGAAGCGGGTGCTGCCGCCCTGCGCCAAGCCCTCCGCGCCAATCCCTCGGATCAACTCGTGCGCCGCAACCTCTCCGGCATCCTGACCGATTGGGCCAGGCAGCTCGACCGCGAGGGCCGGACCGACCAGGCGGAGCCGCTGCTCCGTGAGGCGGTTGAGCACGACCCCTCCAACACGTCGGCCCTCGTGTTCCTCGGCGACCTCGCCTACTTCCATCGCAGCGACTTCACCCAGGCGGTGGGGTATTGGAAACAGGCCTATGGCCAGCTCCCGTCCGCTGCGCGCCGGACCATCGCGGATCGGATCGCCCAGGCGCAGCGGGATCAGGTGATCGAGCGGCAGTTCGCCGCCTACCGCACCACGCACTTCGACATCCGCACGGCCGGCCGCTCGCAGGAGGCGCTGATCCCGCTCGGCCAGGTGCTGGAGACCGTCTACCGCGCCATGTACGAGGCGCTGGGCAGCGGGCCCTCCCGGTTGACCGTGATCGTCTACCCGGAGCAGGATCTCCACCGCACCTACAACCAGCGGGACTGGGCGCTCGGCTTCTACGATGGGCGGCTGCGCGTCTCAGGCGGCGAGCTCGCGTTGGAGTCGCTGCGCGTGCTCGTCGCCCATGAACTGGCCCATGCGTTTCTCCACCACCTCTACGGCCACATGATCCCGACCTGGGTCCACGAAGGGTTCGCCCAGGTGCAGGAGGGCGAGCGGGCGCGGTACCCCGAAGAGCGGCAGCTCGAGCAGGGCATCCGCTCCGGTGCCTTGTGGATTCCGCTGAAATGGCTGGACCGCCGGTTCAGCCAGCCCAGCGGGCGCGAGGACGTGGGCCGCGCATACGTGGAAGCGCGGCTGGTCATCGAGGAGCTGGTGGCGCGGCACGGCATGAGCCGCTTCAAGAGTTTCCTCGCCGCTCTCGCGAAGGGCACGCCGGTCGAGACCGCGTACGACCAGGCCTTTACCCCGAACCGGTGGGCCCGCACGGATCAGAGCATCCTCAAATGAAGCAACAAGCAACAAGCGACATGCAACACGTCAAGAATATGCTTTCACAGTGCTGCTTGTCGCGTGTCGCTTGTCGCTTCATCTGATCATGGAATTCCTGACGTTGTTCGGGATCGGGCTCAGCACGGGCCTGTCGGGCGCCATGATCCCGGGGCCGCTGACGCTCTACACGGTTTCCGAGGCGTTCCGGCACGGCCAGCTCGCCGGGCTCAAAATCGCCGCAGGCCATCTCCTCCTGGAGGCGGGATTCGTCCTCCTGGTCGTGCTGGGCCTGCGCGACTGGCTCTCCTTGCCCGTCTTCCGGAACACCGTGGTGTGGGTGGGTGCCGGCGGCCTGATGATCATGGGCGGGCTGATCCTGCTGAACGTGCGGCGGATGTCCTTGACGCAGACCTCCTGCCTGGTCTTCAGCGGCGGGCCGGTGTGGGGCGGGGCGTTCTTCAGCGTGACCAGCCCCGGCTTCCTCATCTGGTGGGCGACCATCGGCGCCTCGGTGTTGTTCCAGGGGACGCTGACCGGAGCCGGCGGCGTGGCGATGGTCTGCCTGGGTCACGCGCTGGCGGACGTGGCCTGGTGCTGGTTCATCGCGTTTTCGGTGGAGCGGGGCACGGTCTACTGCACCGACCGGACCTACCGGCTCATCATGGCGCTTGTCGCCCTCAGCCTCATCGTCCTCGGCCTGAGATTACCGTTTGACAACGTGGGATGATTTTGCTACAACAGTAGCCATTACGACGAGTTACGCACGGCTGTGGGCTGACCGTGGCGTGCGAGCCTCCACCCGGGGAGCGCGCGCACCACAGGAGCCGTTTCGATCCATTCTGCACGTGTTCGACCATGCATGGCCGCCTCCCCCCAGGAGGCGGCATGATCCCACCACGTGTGTGTTGGCCGAAGGCCGGTCGCTGGCAGCGATCGGAACTTCCCACATTCGCGCCAGCGACCTGTTTCGCCTTCGGCGAAACCTCACAAGTGGTGGGATGAGTTATTATCGCGTCTTAGGGCTGGACCGCGAACCGTTCTCCACCAGCCCTGACCCCACCTTCTTCTACCAGTCTCCCCGGCATCGCGCCGCGCTCGCCAACCTGCTC
>JACQRE010000176.1 GCA_016206585.1 Candidatus Omnitrophota bacterium
AGCTGGAGCGCTCCAGCGCCTCCAGCAGCGTGGCGATGCTCCCCTCGCTCGGGCTGCGCCCCGAAGCGGCTTGCCCTGTGACGCGGAACTGCCACCTGGAATCTCCTGACTCATCCGGCTCGGCGCGCACCGACCACATGTCGAGCTCGATGCTCTCCGGCATCGCCGCCCCCAGCGCCTTGAAGGCGCCGTCCCACAGCGGCTGCTGATCGGTGAAGCGCTGCGACTGGTTGACCGTGTCGTCCAGCGTCCTGGCGTTCGTGATGAGCTGCATGCACTGGGTGTAGGACGGCTCCAGGTGCATCCACGCCGCCTGCCGGGTCCGGATCGAGAGTCCGAGCCAGCCGGCGACCGCCTGAAGCCCCACGTAGAGCGCGACGACCCCGGCGGCAACCGCCTTGGTCGCCGGAAGCCACTGCCGCGCGATCAGCGACGAGGCCGCGCGATGCTCGGCCGGCAGGAGGTTGAACCCCTCACCGTGATCCAGGGCCAGGCCGATCGCAACGCCAAGCCGCGGCCCGCCTTCGGCGATCTGCTCAGGCTCGAGCGGCTGCACCCGCTCCCCGAGGCGCACCAGCGGATTGAAGATTTCCACCGTGACACCCAGGCCGTCAGCGAGATACGGTTGGAGCTGTTTGATGGCGGCTCCGCCGCCGCACAGCAGCACGCGTGAGACGCCGGCCTCCTCCATCTGGAGTTTGTAGAAGTCGAAGACGCGGCTCAATTCGGTCAGGAGATGCTCCAGCACGGGCCGCATGAGCGAAGAGAGATGGAAGAGCGGCACCCCCTCTTCCGTGGTCCCTTCAGTGGCGTCCGTCAGCACCCCATAGCGGCGCTTGAGCGTTTCCGCCTTGGAGGAGTCGATGGTCACGTTGCCGCCTTCAGAGGAGACGACGCCGACCAGCGCCTCGGTGACGCTCGCGCTGCCGATGGCCAAATCCCGCACCAGCCGGATCTGGCCGTCCTTCGCGATCGTCACCTCGGTGTCCCCCGCGCCGATCTCGATCACCGCGACACTGCCCTGGCTCGCCTCGGGCATCAGGCTGGTGATGCAGCGCCAGAGGCACGCGTGGGTCGGCGTCAGGCTGGCGACGCGGGCTCCGGCCCGGTCCACGAGGGTGACCGTTTCCTGGACCGCCGCGCGGGAGGCTGCCGCGACAATCACGTCCTGCTTCTTGATGTCCTTGTCCCACACCTCGCCGATCACGCGGGCATCCAGGACCGCGTCCTGCACCGGGAAGGAGATCTGCTCCTTGATCTGCCACTTGACCGCCTCACGCAGCTCTGCCTTGGGCATGAGCGGCATGGGGACGCGGCGGATCGCCACCTCCGGCCCCCCGAGCGAGACGTGGAGCTCCTTCGCGTCGAACTCCTTCAGCGCGCTCTGCAGCCAGCCGATGCGATCCACCGCCTTCGCATCAGGACCGACCGGCAGCTCCTGCACGAGACTCTTGACCAGCCGCAGCTTGCCCGCCACCCGCTCCAGCTCCACGAGCTTGATCGACCGGCTGCCGAAGTCCAGCCCCACCCACCGCTGCGGTCCGCGCGGCGCGCGCAGCGCCTGGAGCCGAGAGAAGAATCCGCCGAGCGGTGACGTCACCATTGCGTCCTGAAGGTTCCGGTTCCCAGCGAGAAGCTGGTGCTGTAACTCTCCATCTCCGTCACCGCGACTTTCTTGTTGCTGGCCGACGCGGTGAACACCGCCCGGAAATAGCGGTGCGACGATGCGGTGAAGTCGGCGGTCCATGTCTTGGCCGGCGACTCGACGACTGACAGCCCGCTGACCGTCGTCCAGCTCGACGCGTCATCCGAATACTCAATGGTGACGCCGTCGATGAAGTTGTGTTCTTCCACAATGATCTGGTTGAGCGTCGTGGCGGCCAAGTAGTCCATGGCCAGCCACTGCCCGTTGCCGTTCGTCCCGGCTTCCCAGTGCGTGCTGCCCAGAGCATCCTTCGCCAACGCAGGAAGATTGGTCCCGTTGGAGGAGGACGCGGAGGCCGTCGCCGCCAGCGACAGGTTCGTGCCGGAGGAGGTGCCGGCTGCGGCCGAGGCTTCTACCACCCGGCGCTGCGCGATCGCGCTGGCCTGGCTCGGAATGTAGCCGCTGGAGGTGATCGTGTAGGTGCTGTCGCCGTTATCCACGATCGTCACGCTGTACTCGCCGGCTCCAAATGACTCGGTGTAGGTGTTCCCGGGCGAAGCGGCCGCGGTCCAGGTGCCGGCGACCAGCGCCTGCCGCGCCCGCTGCCAGCCGGCCTCCGCGAGGTAGAAGGCCTGCTTGTCGTGCAGCTGGCTCTTGCCGCCCATGAGGCTGTTGTGGGAGGCGACGCCAACCGCCAGCGCCAGCCCCGCCATGACCAGCATCAGCAGGAACGTGACAAAGAGCGCCGCCCCCCGCCGACCCAGTTCGATGTTCGATGTTCGATGTTCGATGCCACGGCGAAAACCACATCGAACATCGAACATTGAACATTGAACATTGTGTGATGTCTCATGTCTCATGTCTGTTTAGTTGTTGTTCCGCAGATACACCGCCCCGGCCACATTGATCGTTTCATTGTCGACCGTCGCGCTGGCGGCGATCTGGACCAGCCGGATTGTGTCGCGGGTCGGCTGGCTCCCGACCGGTGTGGAGAGCGTGCTGCCGCCCGAGTCGGTGTAGTCAAAATCAAGGCTGGCCAGGTCGCGCGCAAGGATGACGGTGACGCTGCTCTGGACGCGCTGCAGGTCGCCGCTGCTCACCTCATACGAGATGTTGTTCTCCGTCGACCCGTCGCCGTCCAGGTCCGCGTCGAACTGGAACTGCTGGTCGGCCGCGACGTCCACGTTGCTGGCGAGCGCGGCCTCGCGGGTGATGCGGTCAAGCGCATTCGCCAGCTGCTGGCGGACCGCCTCCCGCTCATCCGCCGCGTTGGCTGTCCGCAGCCCGATGATGACCACCTCATACACCGCACCGAAGAACAGCCCCAGCAGCACCACCACCAGCATCAGCTCGACCACCGTCAGGCCGTGTTCGATGTTCGATGTTCGATGTTCGATGCCACGGCGAAAACCACATCGAACATCGAACATCGAACATTGAACATTGTGTGGCATGGTGTTAGACGTTGGAGCGATAGGTTTGGAGGCTGATGCTCGCCTCGCCGCCGGCGCTCGTCCAGTACACGGTGACGACCACCTGCCGGAGGTTGGTGTACGGGGTCGTGACGGTCACTTCCCGGCTGAACCGGATGTAGCCGGACGGGCTGCTGACGGACGCCTTGCTTTCGCTGGCGAGACTGGCGTAGGCGGTGTTGCGCAGCTCCTCGAGGCGGCGCTGGGCGAGGTAGGTGGCGATGAGGGTGCTCTCGCCGTCCCCAGCACCCGCCTGCGCATGCTGCATGACCTCCACGATCGACACCGTCGAGGCGGCGAAGAGGACGATCGCTGCCATGACCTCCAACAACGTGAACCCGCGACCTCCGTGTAACGTGTAACGCGTAACGTGTAACGGGAAGTCCGGCCTGCGGCTCTTCACGTTACACGTTACACGTTTCACGTTCCACGAAGAATCCATCTTCGTTTCGTTAACAACTACTCGTGCCGGCGGGCGTGCCGTTCGTGATGCACACGTCGTCCGTCACCGTGCCGGTCAACGCGCCGGTTGTGCTGATCGCCGTGATCTCCGCCGCGCGGTTGGGCCCGTAGGAGAGCACGACGTAGTAGTGGCTGTTCGTGCTCACGAAATAGGTGTAGTCGGTCGCCGCGCGAAATGGATCATCCGGGATGCTGCTCACAATCCGCGGGCTGGCGGTCGTCAGGCTGCTCAACGCCGCCGGGAAGGCGTTGCTGTTGTGGATGTAGTACGATTCCAGCGCGGTGGCCAGCGTGCGCAGCTCCGAGCGCGCCCGCTGAATGGCCGCTTCGTCCTGCGTCCCGCGGAACTGCGGCAGGAGCACCCCGAGGAGGATCGCGATCACGACGATCACGATCATCATCTCGATCAGCGTGAACGCGGAGTCACGCTGATGGCGACGCCGATCCACGCTGATCAGAATCTTCCCTCCCATCACGCCCCTCCTAGTTGTGGGACCTATCGTATCACGTTGACCATGCGGAACAACGGCAACAGGACGCTGGCCATGATCAACGCCACCAGGCCGCCGATCACCATCAGAAAGATCGGCTCGATGAGCGCGGTCAACCGCTTGATGTGATGGCGCACCAGCTCATCGTAGTGGTCCGCGACCTCCGCCAGCATCCGGTCCAGCGTCCCGGAGGACTCGCCCACGCTCAGCATCTGGACCACCATCGGCGGAAACTGCCGGCTGATGCGCAGGGGCTCGCAGATCGTGCCGCCACGCCGGACGCTCGCCTGGGCCGCCTGACAGGCGTCCGCGATGACGGCGTTGCCGCACGTCTGCTCGGCGATGCCCAGCGACTCGAGTGCCGGCACGCCGCTGGAGAGCAACGTCTCCAGCGTTCTGGCAAACCGCGCCAGCGCCGTCTTTCGGACCAGCGTGCCGATGACGGGGAGCTTGAGCAGCAGCGTGTCGAGCTGCCGGCGGCCCCGTGCGGTGCGGGCGTAGCGTCCCGCCGCCGCAGCCCCGAGCGCGATCACCGCCGCCAGCGCTAGCCCGTAGTGACGCAGGGCTTGGCTCAGCTGATAGAGGATGAAGGTGGGCAGCGGCAGCGGCACCCCGGCCTCCAGGAAGATCTTCATGAACTTGGGGATGATGCCCAGCAGCAGGAAGACGATCACGCTGATCCCGACGACCAGCAGGATGAGCGGGTACGTCAGGGCGGTCTTGAGCTGCTCGCGCAGGTCGGCCTGGTGCTTGGCGAAGATGGCCAGCCGCCGCAGGATCTCGTCCAGCTTACCGGAGATCTCCCCCGAGCGCACCATGTTGATGAAGAGCGGCGAGAAGACGGCCGGATGGCGGCTCAGCGCCTCGGAGAACCCGGCGCCGGCCTCCACGTTCCTCGCCACGTCGCCGATCGTCTGCCGCAGGCGGGGGTTGTCGGTCTGCTGGGAGAGGGTATCGAGGGCCGTCACCAGCGGAATGCCGACCCGGACCATGGTGGAGAGCTGCACGTTGAAGAGCACCAGGTCTTCGTAGCCGACGCGGCGCAAGCGCTGGAGCACGCTCTCGACCGTCGCCCCCTCGTCGACCTCGCGGGATTTTGTGACGAGGTAGCCCATGCGCTTGAGCTGTTCGGCCAGCGCTTCGGCATTCGGCGCGACCAGGAGGCCGCTCACCGCATTGCCCCGCTCGTCTCTCGCTGCGTACTGATAATTAGGCATATGCCCTTCGTGGAACGTTTAACGTGGAACGTTTAACGTGACTCGCAAGAGTCTCGCGGGAAGATCGGAACGAGTGGATTTGGCGATTTCCGTTACACGTTAAACGTTGCACGTTACACGGCATTTGTTACTCCAACTTTGTGGCTCTCAGGACCTCTTCAATCGTGGTGACGCCGGCGAGCACTTTCGCCACGCCATCATCCCGTAGCGTCTTCATCCCCGCCTTGCGGCCCGCCTCGCGGATCGCGTGCGCGGGTGCCCGGGAGACCACCAGATCCTTGATCGTTTCGTGCATCGGCAGCAGCTCGAAGATGCCCACGCGGCCCTTGTAGCCGGTCTGCTTGCAGGTCCCGCACCCCTTGCCGCGGAAGATGGTCCCGCCGTCCTTGAGCTGCAGCTCGCCCGCCAGGTTGGCGGTTGGCTGGTACGGCTCCTTGCACTTCGGGCAGATCACGCGGACCAGCCGCTGGGCCAGCACGCCGCTGACGCTGGAGGCCACCAGGAACGGCTCGATGCCCATGTCGATCAACCGGGTCAAGGAGCTTGGCGCATCGTTGGTGTGCAGCGTGGAGAAGACGAGGTGCCCGGTGAGCGAGGCCTGGATCGCGAT
>JACQRE010000178.1 GCA_016206585.1 Candidatus Omnitrophota bacterium
CCGCCGCCCCAGCCCCCGCTCCCGTCCCCGCTTAACCCTTGTCCCTTGTCGTCGAGGGAGATATAATAACGTCTCTCTTATGAGCGACCTGACGTTCCATCCCATCCCTGAAATGCTCGATGAGATCCGCGCGGGCCGCCTGGTCATCGTGGTGGACGACGGCGACCGGGAAAACGAGGGCGACTTGGTCATGGCCGCCGCCTTCACGACCCCGGAGCACGTCAACTTCATGGCCACGCACGGCCGCGGGATCATCTGTGTGCCCATGGAGGGGCCCGCCCTCGACCGGCTCAGCCTCCATCCGATGGTGACCCCGTCCGAGGATCCGATGAAGACCGCGTGGACGATTTCGGTCGACGCCAAGCGCGGTGTTTCGACGGGCATCTCGGCCCACGACCGGGCGCACACGATCCAGACGCTGGTCAACCCGCGCTCGGCCTCGGGCGACCTGGCGCGTCCCGGCCACATCTTTCCCCTGCGGGCCAAGGAGGGCGGCGTGCTGCGCCGGGCCGGCCACACCGAGGCGGCGGTGGACCTGGCCCGCCTGGCGGGTGTCGCCCCGGCGGGCGTCATCTGCGAGATCATGAGGGACGACGGCACGATGGCCCGCATCCCGGACCTGTTCGCTTTCGCCGGGCAGCACGGCCTGAAGATCTGCACCATCGCCAGCCTCATCGAGTACCGACGGCGGTTTGAAAAGCTCGTCCAGCGGATCGTGCGCACCACACTGCCCACGATCGCCGGCCAGTTCGACGCGGTGCTCTACGAGACCACCGTGGACGACCTCCACCACATTGCGCTGGTCAAGGGGACGGTGGACGACGGCCAGCCGGCCCTGGTGCGGGTCCACTCGCAGTGCCTCACGGGCGACGTCTTCGGCAGCCTGCGCTGCGACTGCGGGCCGCAGCTGCGCCGCGCCATGGAGCAGATCGCCGAGGCGGGACGGGGGGTCGTGCTCTACATCAATCAGGAGGGGCGCGGCATCGGGCTCGCCAACAAGCTGAAGGCCTATGCGCTGCAGGAGCAGGGGATGGACACCGTCGAGGCGAACCTCGCACTGGGGTTCGAGCCGGACCTTCGGGACTACGGGATCGGCGCGCAGATCCTCGTGGATCTCGGCCTGAAAGATCTGCGCCTCCTGACCAACAATCCGCGGAAGATTGTCGGCCTGGAAGGCTACGGCCTGCGCGTCGTCGAGCGCGTTCCCATCGAGGTCGCGCCGAAGCCCGAGAACGCGAAGTACCTCGAAACCAAGCGCGAGAAGCTCGGGCATCTGCTCGATGCGCCCTCCAGTTAGCGCGCCGAGCCCTCAGGTCCGTCTCAAGGGTGCGGCGCACAAGCGGTTCGCCATTCTCGCCTCGGAGTTCCATCCCGCCATCGCCCGCGCGCTGGTGCGCGGTGCCACCGACACGCTGCGCCGGCACGGGATCGCGGGTCGCCGCATCCGCCTGCTGTGGGTGCCCGGCGCGTTCGAGTTGCCCGTCGTGGCGGCCCGGCTGGCGCGGCGGCGCCCGCGGCCCGATGCGATCCTCGCGCTGGGGTGCCTCATCCGCGGCGAGACCTCTCAGTACGACGTCATTGCCCACGCCGTCGCCAACGGGCTGTCGCAGGTGTCGGTGACAAGCGGCGTGCCCGTGACGTTCGGCCTCATCGTGGCACAGACGCCCGCCCAGGCCCGCGCCCGCGCCGGCGGGCGATTGGGCAATCGCGGGGAAGAGGCTGCGCTGGCCGCGCTGGCGGTCCTGCGGCTGCTGCATCGAGCGGAATAACCATGCGGAACCGGACGAGAGCGCGCGAGTGCGCGCTGCAGATGTTGTACCAGGCGGACATCCGCCGGACCAGCGCTGAGCAGGTCGGCCGGGAATATTGGCGGGCGGATGAGCCGGTCGAGCCGGACGTGCAGGCCTTCGCCACGCAGCTCTTCGACGGCACCATGGCGCATCTGACCGAGATCGACGCGCTGATCGCCAAGCATGCGGACAACTGGAACATAAAGCGCATGGCGGTCATCGACCGGAACATTCTCCGGCTGGGGGCGTTCGAGCTCCTGCACGTGGAGGACGTGCCGCCGAAGGTGTGCATCAACGAGGCGATCGAGCTGGCCAAGCGCTTCGGCGACGCCGACTCCGGCAAGTTCATCAACGGCATCCTGGACGCCATCCACAAGAAATCGCATGCCAGAACCGACCGCTGACCTGCATCTCCATACCCGGTTCTCTGACGGGACCGAAACGCCCGCCCGCGTCGTCGAGCTGGCCAAAGCCGCCGGCCTGTCGGCGATGGCGATCACCGACCACGACAACACGGAGGCCTTCGCCATTGCCGAGCCCGCGGCCCGGCAGCACGGCATCGAGCTGCTGCCCGGCATCGAGATGTCTGCGAGCGCCGAAGGGGAGGAGGTGCACGTGCTCGGGTTTCTCATGGACCTGCGCCATGCCGGGCTGCAGCGCCACCTGGCGGAGCAGCAGGCGCGCCGGGTGGGCCGCGTCCACGAGATGGTCAAGCGGCTGCAGGCCGTCGATGTGGCGATCGACGCGGAGGAGGTGCTGCAGCTGGCGGGCAAGGGCACGGTCGGCCGGCCGCACGTGGCGCGCATCCTGTTGAAGCACGGCTACATCACCAGCCTGCCCGAAGCGTTCGCGAAGTTCATCGGACCGAAGAACCCCGGCTTCGTCCCCGGCTCGCCGCTGTCTCCGGCCCAGGTGATCGGCGTGATCCGCGCCTCCGGCGGAGTCCCGGTCCTGGCCCATCCGATCTACTTGAAGCGCGACGAGCTCGTCGAG
>JACQRE010000175.1 GCA_016206585.1 Candidatus Omnitrophota bacterium
AGCTCGACTACCTCTTATGGTCCAACACCGCCCTGCTCGGACCGGACGCCGTCAAACGCGCGACCAGCCACATGGACTTCCACAAACGGCGCAAGCTCTTCTGCTCCACCGAAGGCGCCCAGATCGAGCAGCTCCTCATTGAAAGCGGCGCGGGACTCGAGGTTGTCGCCCAGCACGGCCATGAGGTGCAGAGCCGCAGCTTTCCCAACTCGCACCATGGGGCGCTCGCCCAGGCGGGGTTCGAGTACGTGAAGCAGCTCGACCTGGTCGGAGGGGCCGCCGCGGCGCGCGATGAGGCGCTGCAGCTGCTGCGCGCCCAGCCGCCGCGCGCCGGGGAGACGACGATCGTCCTCGACCCCACCCAGGTCGTCATGCAGCTGCACGAATCGTGCGGCCATCCCGTGGAGCTCGACCGCGCGCTGGGCCAGGAGCTGAGCTACGCCGGGGGCAGCTTCTTGACGACTGACCGGCTCGGCCGGTTCCAGTACGGCTCGCCCGAGGTCACCATCGTGGCGGACGCGACGATCCCCGGCGGCGTGGGCAGCTTCGGCTTCGACGACGAGGGCGTGCCGGCCCAGCGGGTCGAGATCATCCGCCAGGGGCGGTTCGTGGGGTACCTCAGCTCACGGGAGTCCGCCGCCCATATCCGCCTGCGGGCCAGCGGGGGCGCCATGCGCGCGGAGCGGTGGAACGTGCCGCCGCTGGTGCGGATGACTAACGTGAACCTGGAGCCCGGAGAGGCGACGCTGGATCAGCTGTGCCATGGGATCAAGCACGGTTACCTCCTCTCCACCAACAAGAGCTGGTCGATCGACGACCGGCGGCTGAACTTCCAGTTCACCACCGAGATCGGCTGGGAGATCGTCAACGGCCGGCGCGGCGCGCTGGTGAAGAACCCGCTCTATACGGGGATCACCCCGGTCTTCTGGGGCCGCTGCGCGGGTGTCGGCCGCCGGGAGGACTGGCGGCTCTGGGGCGTGCCCAACTGCGCGAAGGGCGAGCCGATGCAACTGATGCATGTGGGGCACGGATCGTCCTATGCGCGGTTCGACGGCGTCACCGTGGCACCCGCCAAATGATCGGTCAGGCGAAACTCCTCGCGGCGCTGAACGGACTGGCGAAGCGGACGAAGGCCGACGGGGTCAGCGTCTGCGCGCACGCGAAGACGCGGCGGGTCTTCCGGTTCGCGTACGGGGCGATCCACCAAGACCTGGTGCAGGAGAGCGTGGGCGTCACCGCCAAGGTCATTCGGGATGGCCGCGTGGGCATCGCCAGCACCGAGACGCTCGAACCGCAGAGCCTCGCGCGGTGCGCCAAGGCCGCGACGGAGATCGCCCGCCATTCGCCGGTTCAGCGCGACCTGCCCGCGCTCCCGTCGGGGTATCGCCTGACGACGACCGCCGACTACGCGGCCTCGACCGCGCGGGTGAGCGCATCCGCCCTGGTCATGTCGCTGAAGCGGCTCGTCCACCTCTGCCAGGGCGCCGGGGCGGCCCTCGCCGGTTCGCTGGCAACCGGGGAAGACGAGTTCGCGGTGGTCAACTCCGCCGGTGTCGTGTGCTACGCGGCCTCGACGGTTTCGGGGGCGAAGCTCGTGACGATGTTCGGACCGCTCTCGGGCTACGCGAGCGGCGTCCATCGGGACGTGACGAAACTGGGCCTGGAGCCGCTGCTGAAGCGCTCGCTGAGCCAGTCGCTGCACCGGCAGGAGCCGGCCGCGCTGCCGGTGGGCCCGTATGAGGTGATTCTCGAGCCGGAAGCGGTCGCCGAACTCGTCACGTGGCTTGGCTACACCGCCTTCGGGGCGAAGAGCATGGAGGAGCGCACCAGCTTCCTCGCGGGCCGGATGGGCGAGCGGGTGATGGACCCGCAGATCACCATCTATGATGACGGCGGCGAGGCGGCGTCGCTGCGGCTGCCGTTTGATTTTGAGGGCACCCCGAAGCGCCGGGTCGTGCTGATCGACCGCGGCACCGCCGCCGGCATCGTGTATGATGCGACGTACGGGAACCGGTTCGGGCAGGCCTCGACGGGCCACGCGATGCCGCCGGATGAGGTCGACGGCCCGCTGCCGCTGCACCTGGGGATGGCGCCGGGGCGGGCCACGCTCGCCGCGATGATCCGCTCCTGCAAACGGGGGCTGCTGATCCCGCGCTTCCACTACGTCAACGGACTGCTGAACCCGCGCGAGGCGCTGATGACGGGGCTCACGCGCGAGGGCACGCGCCTGATCGAGCGCGGGAAGATCGCCACACCCGTCAAGACGCTGCGGTTCACCCAAAGCGTGCTGGACGCGTTCAGCCGCGTCGCGGGGATCTCGGCCGAGCGGCGTCTCGTCGCCGATCCCAGCCAGGAGCTGGGCTGCGCCGTCATGCCGGCACTCCATCTGGACGCGTTTCGATTCACGGGACGATCCGAGCAATGAGCTGTCAGCGGTCAGCGATCAGCGTTCAGCAAAGACGTGCTTGGGTTTGGCTGACAGCTGAAAGCTGTCTGCTGATAGCTCTCGTGGGGTGCGCGGTCGTCTCGAAGACCGGCCATCGCCCCAGCCCGCCGGCGGCAACACCCCAGCCCATCCTGCCCCACGAGTACCGGGACTACGTCGGCGTGATGCACATCCACACCGTCTACTCCGACGGCGCGGGGACGTTCGAGGAGATCGCGCGGATCGCCAACAGCCAGCGGCTCGACTACCTCGTGGTCACCGACCACAACACCCTGAAGCCGCTGCGCGACGGCAAGCAGGGGTGGCACGGCATGACGCTCGTGCTGGTCGGCACCGAGATCTCCACGCGCGACGGCCACTACCTCGCGCTCAACGTGACGGAGGAGATCGACCGCAATAAGCTGGACACGCAGCGGATCATCGACGAGGTCAACCGCCAGGGGGGCCTGGGCTTCATCGCGCACCCGTATTTCAAGAAGCGCCGCTGGACCGACTGGTCCGTGCACGGGATGGTCGGCATCGAGGCGTACAACGCGGCGCACGACACGCTCGATGAAAACCGGCTGCGCCTCGTCATGTGGACGTTCGGCGTGCCCGTGGAGCCGTTCTACGCCTCGATCCTCGATCGGCCGTACGATCCGCTCAGCAAATGGGACGAGATGATCGCGCGGCACGGCCGGCTGACCGGCATCGGGGCCAGCGATGCGCACGAGGTGCGCGTCCTGGGGCTCAAGATCGCGCCCTACGAAATCATGTTCCGGCTCATCCGGACGCACGTCCTGATCCCCTCGGAGACGCTGACCGACCGCGGCGTCTACGAGGCGCTGCGCCAGGGGCACGTCTACCTCTCGATTGAGCTGTTCGCCGAGGCGAAGGGCTTCTCCTTCTCGGCCCAGCAGGGCGACCGGGTCGTGGGGATCATGGGCGACGAGATCCCGTGGCAGCCGGATCTGTACCTGGCGGTCTCGCTGCCGGCGCCGGCACAGCTGACGCTGCTGAGGGATGGCCACCCCGTGGCCTCGATGACGGGACAGCGCTGGACGCTGCCCGTCGCGCAGCCCGGGACGTACCGGGTCGAGGCGATGCGCCACACCAAGCCGTGGATCTTTTCCAACCCGATCTACGTGCGGCCCGCCGCAACGATCGTCGATAGTCCGAAGCCTTGATGCGCGCAGTGCGGAGTGCGGAGTGCGGAGTGCGGAGTACAAGCCGGCCACTCCGAACTCCGAACTCCGAACTCCGAACTCTCTTCATATTGTTGTCGCTGCTGTGCGCCGGGTGCGCGTCGGTCCCGCGCCGCAGCGCCTACCCGTCGCCGCAGCCGCTGCCCGGCGAGATCGCCGCATACTACGCCTACCCCGACCACCACCCGTCGGCGACGGTGCAACTGGTCAGGACGCAGCCGCGCGTCCGCGAGTTCCTGGTGCGGTTTCCGCTGTCCGTCTCCGGGTTCGAGCCGACCGAGCCGATGGTGGAGTTCGAGTGGTTTGAATCCTCGCAGCCCGGCCGGCGCCCGGCCATCCTCTTCAACCCGATTCTCGGCGGGGACTATCCGCTCGAGCGCGGCATGTGCCGCCACTTCGCCCGCTACGGCTACCATGTCGCGCTGGTGCACCGCAAAACGCTGAAGATCTCGCCGGAGCACCCGGTGGACCGCATCGAGCTCCTGCTGCGGCAGGGGGTGCTCCGCATCCGGCAGGTCGTCGACTGGATGGCGGTGCAGGAGCGGGTGGACGCGGACCGGATGGGCGGCTTCGGCATCAGCATGGGCGGCATCGCCGGCGTCATCA
>JACQRE010000030.1 GCA_016206585.1 Candidatus Omnitrophota bacterium
ACGCGAAGTCGGTCAAGGATTTGGAGGAAATCGTCGTCTCGGTGGACCGGCGTGGCACGCCGGTGCTGGTGAAACACATCGGGACCGTGGCGCTGGGGCCGGAGATCCGCCGGGGCCTGGCGGACTTCGACGGGCAAGGCGACGTGGTGGGCGGCACCGTCGTGATGCGCTACGGCGAGAACGCCCTGAACGTGATCAACCGCGTCAAGGCGAAACTGGAGGAGGTGCGGCCGGCCTTCCCGCCGGGCGTCGAGATGGTCGTCACGTACGATCGGTCAGAGCTGATCCATCGGGCGATCGATACGCTCAAGCATCAGCTGGTCGAGGAGATGGTCATCGTCAGCCTCGTCATCCTCCTCTTCCTGTGGCATTTTCCATCCGCCATCATTCCGATCGTCACGATCCCCATCTCGGTCCTGCTCTCGTTCATCCTGCTCTACGGGATGCGGTTGACGTCGAACATCATGTCGCTCGCCGGGATCGCCATCTCGATCGGTGTGCTGGTCGATGGCGCGATCGTCGAGGTGGAGAACGCCTACAAGCGGCTCGAGCAGTGGATCGAGGGCGGACGCCAGGGTGACTACCACGCCGTCCGGCTCAACGCGCTGAAGGAGGTCGGACCGTCGGTCTTTTTCTCGCTGCTGGTGATCGCCGTGGCCTTTCTGCCCATCTTCACGCTGGTCGACCAGGAAGGGCGGCTCTTCAAGCCGCTGGCCTGGGCGAAGACCTTTGCGATGGCGATTGCGGCGATCTTGGCCGTCACGCTGGATCCGGCGATGCGGATGCTGTTCACCCGGATGGAACCGATCACTCTCAAGGCCCGCTGGATTCCCGACACAGCCCGCGGCGCCGCCTCGAAGCTCGCCACCACCCTGGCGGTCGGCACCTACTATCCCGAGGAGCGCCACCCCATCAGCCGGCGGCTGTTCCGGATCTACGAGCCGGCGTGCCGGTTCGTCCTGCGCCATCGGAAGGGCACCCTCCTGACCGCGCTGGGGCTCGTGCTCACCACGATCCCGGTCTACTTCCAGCTTGGCTCGGAGTTCATGCCGCCGCTCAACGAAGGCGCGATCCTCTATATGCCGACGACGCTGCCCGGCATCTCCGTCGCCGAAGCGCAGACGCTGCTTCACACGCAGGATCAGGTGCTGAAGAGCTTCCCGGAAGTTGAGCGGGTGTTCGGCAAGGCCGGCCGCATGGAGAGCTCGACCGATCCGGCTCCGTTCTCGATGATGGAGACGGTCGTGCTCCTCAAGCCACGCCGCGACTGGCGAAAGGTGCCGGGCTGGTTCGGTCCGCGCACGATCACGTACGATGAGCTCGTCAGCCGCATGGACGAGGCGCTGAAGATCCCGGGGACGACGAACGCCTGGACGATGCCGATCAAGAACCGGATCGACATGCTCTCCACCGGCGTGCGCACGCCCATCGGCATCAAGATCTTCGGGGATGACCTGAAGCGGATCGAGCAGATTGGCACCCATCTTGAGATGATCCTCAAGGACGTGCCGGGGACCCGCAGCGTCTTCGCGGAGCGCGCGGCGGGCGGCTACTTTCTGGACTTCGACCTGAAGCGGGAAGCGCTGGCCCGCTACGGCCTGTCGGTGGCCGACGCCCAGATGGTCATCATGAGCGCGATCGGAGGAGAACCGATCACCACGACGGTCGAGGGCCGCGAGCGCTACACCGTGAACGTCCGCTACGCCAGAGAGTTTCGGGACGACGTGGAACAGCTCAAGCGGGTGCTCGTCCCGCTGCCCTCGGGACAGCAGATCCCGCTGACACAGATCGCGGAGCTGACCCTCCGGTCGGGTCCCTCGATGATCCGCAACGAGAATGGGCTGCTCGCCGGCTATGTCTACGTCGACGTGGCGGGGCGGGACATCGGCCGCTACGTGCACGACGCCAAGCGGGTCGTGGCCCAGCAACTCACGCTCCCCACCGGCTACGCGGTGACGTGGAGCGGCCAGTACGAGAACCTGCTGCGCGTCAAGGAACGGCTCTGGGTCGTCGTGCCGTTGACGCTGTTCATCATCTGTCTCCTCCTCTACATGAACACGAAGTCGATGGTGAAGACCGGCATCGTCCTGCTCGCGGTGCCGTTCTCGCTGATCGGCGCGGTGTGGCTGCTCTGGGTGCTGGGCTACCACGTCTCCATCGCCGTGTGGGTTGGGATGATCGCGCTGATGGGCCTCGATGCGGAAACCGGCATCTTCATGCTCCTGTTCCTGGACCTCAGCTACCAGGACGCGGTGACACGCGGCGCGATGCGGACGGAGCGCGACTTGGAGGAAGCCGTCGTCCACGGGGCGGTGAAACGGGTCCGCCCCAAGATGATGACGGTGATGGCGGCGTTCATGGGGTTACTGCCGATCATGTGGTCCACGGGCACGGGCGCTGATTTGATGAAACGGATCGCCGCCCCGATGGTCGGGGGGCTGCTCACCTCGTTTCTGCTGGAGTTGCTGGTCTATCCGGTGATCTACTTTGTGTGGAAGTGGAAGTTCGAGATGCGGGAAGGCCGGGCCGCATGAAGAGAGACCCGATCTGCGGGATGACGGGGACGATCGAGCGGCACGGCCACTGGTTCTGCAGCGAGGGGTGCATCGCCGAGTACGAGCGGCGCCTGCGATCGTCAGAGCCACGGGGCCATCCCTCCATGCTCCGACGGCTGCGTGATCCCTGGATCTGGGTGCCGCTCTCCGGATTGGTGCTGGCCACGATGGGCTCCTGGTCCCCCCACCTGGCCGCCGCCGGCGTCAGCGCGATCTACACCGACTACGTGCGCAAGGTCGGCGTGCCGGTGCTGCTGGGGCTGCTGCTCGGCGGCGTGATCGACCACTTCATCCCAAAGGCGTACGTCGTCAGGCTGCTCTCCGGGTCCCGCAAGCGCGTCATCGCGCGCGCCACACTCCTCGGATTTTTGGCCTCCACCTGCAGTCACGGCTGCCTGGCGCTGACGATCGAGCTGCACCGCAAGGGCGCCTCGGTGCCGGCGGCGGTCAGTTTTCTCCTCGCCAGCCCGTGGGCCAGCATGTCGCTGACCTTCCTGCTGCTCAGTCTCTTCGGCGCGCGGGGGCTGCTGCTCGTCGGCGGCCCACTGCTCATCGCCTGGCTGACCGGGCTGATCTTCCAGCGGCTGGCCGCGCGCGGACTCATCGAGCCAAACGCCAACACCGTGGCGGTCGAGGAGGGGTTTTCCATCCGCCGGGACCTGGCCCAGCGGTGGCGCCGCTATCCGTGGACGCGCCCCCAGCTCATCATGGACGCGAGGGGCGTGGCCGGCGGGGTACTCCCCCTCGGCCGCATGGTCCTCGGCTGGGTGCAACTGGGGTTGCTCCTCAGCGCGCTCGCCGGCGGGCTGATCCCGCACGGCGCGTTCCAACGGTTCTTCGGCCCCTCGCTGGGCGGATTGCTGCTCACACTCCTGGCCGCGACCGTCGTGGAGGTGTGCTCCGAGGGGACGGCACCGCTGGCCTTCGAGCTGTACCGGCACACGGGGGCGCTGGGCAACGCGTTCGCGTTCCTGATGGGCGGCGTGATCACCGACTACACGGAGCTGGCGGCGGTGTGGCGCGCGATCGGGAAGCGGACCGTCCTCTGGATCCTGCTGGTCACGATCCCAATGGTCGTCGCACTCGGGCTCATCCTGAATCTGCTGAGATGAACGTTCGCGCAGCCTGTGGTACACTCCCTGTGCCATGACTTCGCGCATGTACACCACCCATAACACCGCCATCGACTCCCAGATCGCCCGGCTGGTCGATGGGTTCGGCGACCCCTTCGACCGCCGGCTGCTGACCGAGATGCTGGTCTCGGTCTACCGGCTCGGGGAGGACCGGACCACCACCGGCGACCTCAAACTCCTGAACGCCGCGCTCAAGGAGCTGCGTTACGCCTTCAAGGTGTTCCGGCCGTACCGCCACGTCCGCAAGGTGGCGATGTTCGGCTCCTCGCGCCTCACCCGCGAGCATCCGGCCTACCCGGTCGCCCAGGAGTTCGGACGGCTCATGGCGCAGGCGGATTGGATCGTCATCACCGGTGCGGCGAGCGGCATCATGAAGGCGGGCCACGAGGGCGCCGGGCGCAAAGCGAGTTTCGGCCTCAACATCCGCCTGCCGTTCGAGCAGGAGGCCAACCCGGTCATCGCCAAGGATTCGAAGCTGATCAACTGCAAGTACTTCTTCACCCGCAAGCTGCTCTTCATCAAGGAGTCGCACGCCACCGCGCTCTTTCCCGGCGGCTTCGGCACGCTGGACGAGGGGTTCGAGTCGCTCACGCTGGTGCAGACCGGCAAGTCGGACCCGCGGCCGATCGTGTTCGTGGACACGCCGAAGGGCCGGTTCTGGACGCCGCTGCTGAAATTCTTCGACCAGCAGCTGCAGCAGGGGGAGATGATCTCGCCGCCCGACCGGTCGATCTACCGGCTGGCCCGCTCCGCCGAGGAGGCCGCGCAGATGATCCAGCGGTTCTACGCGGTGTACCATTCGCTCCGGTACGTGGGGGACAAGCTGGCGATCCGTCTCCAGCGGCCGCTCATCCTAGCGGGGATCGCCGCGCTCAATCGCGAGTTCCGCGACCTGCTCCGCGCCGGCACCACCATCAAGCCGGGGGGCGCCTTGCCCGGAGAGACCGACGAGACCGACCTCCAGAAGCTGCCGCGGCTGATCCTCCAGTTCAACCGGAAGGATTACGGCCGGCTCGTCGAGCTGATCTGGCGGATCAACGAGCTGGGGACGAAGACATGAGACATGAGACCAGAGACAGGAGACCGGCTTTAACACAATACGTCTGACCCGCTTTTCCGCTTCACCCCTCACTCAACTCGTGGTATGGTGATTGCCGTGGTCGTCTCGAGTCTCAGGTCTCCAGTCTCACGCATGCTCCACGCTGACTTCGTCCACCTGCACCTCCACACGAACTACTCCCTCCTCGACGGCGCCTGCCAGATCACGCCCCTCGTCAAGCGCGCGGCGGAGCTGAAGTTCCCCGCCCTCGCCATGACCGACCACGGCAACCTCTTCGGGGCGATCGAGTTCTACGAAACCTGCATGAAGCAGGGGATCAAGCCGATCATCGGCTGCGAGGCGTACATCGCGCCGAAGAGCCGGATGGACCGCTCGGGCAGCGGCATCCGCGACACCAACGCCCACCTGGTGCTCCTCGCCAAGGACGAGGAGGGCTACGCGAACCTCATGCGGCTGGTGACCATCGGCTACCTCGAAGGGTTCTACTACAAGCCGCGCATCGACAAGGAGGTGCTCGCCCAATACCGCAAGGGGCTCATCCTCCTGACGAGCTGCCTCAAAGGCATCCTCAACGTCCACCTCACGCAGGACCAGACCGACCTCGCCCGCCGCGAGCTAGACGACTTCAT
>JACQRE010000025.1 GCA_016206585.1 Candidatus Omnitrophota bacterium
CTCGATCGTCCGGATCCCGCCGCCCACCGTCAGTGGCATGAACGCGGCGGCGGCGGTCCGCTCTACCACGTCGAGAATGATGGGCCGCCGCTCGTGGCTGGCCGTGATGTCGAGGAAGACCAGCTCATCCGCGCCGGCGTCGTTGTACGCCTTCGCCGCCTCGACCGGGTCCCCGGCATCCCGCAGGCTGACGAACTTGATCCCCTTCACCACCCGCCCCTTGTCCACATCGAGGCACGGGATGATCCGTTTGGCCAACATTCCCGTAATCACCAAACACCAAATTCCAATGACCAAATAATGACCAATGAACCAATGACCGAATCACCAAACGGTTTGGTGATTGATCCATTCGGTAATTGGTGATTATTTGGTGATTGGAATCTGGTCATTGGTTATTCAGGACACGAATTGCCTTTTCCAGGTTGATGGTCCCTTCATACAGCGCCTTGCCGATGATGACGCCGGAGACTCCCTTCGGCTCCAGCGTCTTCAACTGCTCCACATCCTTGATCGAGGCCACACCGCCCGAGGCGATGAGCTGCGTGACCCCAACACCGAGCACCTCATTGAGCAATCCCAGATTGGGCCCCTGCAGCATCCCATCGCGGCTGACGTCGGTGCAGATGATCGTCTGGACGCCGAGCTTGAGCATCTCCCCTGCGAGTTGGGCCGGGGTCAGCGCCGTCGAGGCGACCCACCCGCGCGAGACCACCTGCCCGGCCTTCGCGTCGATCGCCACGGCGATCTTTTCCTTGTAGCGCAGGGCGGCCATCTGGACGAAGTCCGGGTCCTCGCACGCCTTGGTGCCCAGCACGACCCGCGCAGCACCCGCCTCGATCGCCTTGGCCAGCGTCTCGGCGGTGCGGATGCCGCCGCTCAGCTCCACACGGACACCCGGCCCGCACGCCTCGATGATCCGGCGGGCGAAGGGCAGGTTGACGTAGGTCCCGTCGAAGGCGCCGTTGAGGTCCACGACGTGCAGCCACGTGGCCCCCGCCTCAACCCATCGCCGGGCGATCTCGACGGGGTCTTTCGAGTAGACCGTGACTTGGTCGCGCCGTCCTTGAGCGAGCCGCACCACCTGGCC
Organism: Candidatus Omnitrophota bacterium; assembly: GCA_016206585.1. Lineage (GTDB taxonomy): Bacteria > Omnitrophota > Gorgyraeia > Aquiviventales > Aquiviventaceae > JACQRE01. Next base: position 1,091 of record JACQRE010000025.1, read on the forward strand.
GTCCAGGAGGTCCACGGCGGGAAGGATCACCATCTAGAGGCTGAGGAAGTTCTGCAGGAGCCGCAGCCCCACCGCCTGGCTCTTCTCGGGGTGGAACTGCGTGGCGAAGAGCCGGTCCCGCCAGACCATCGAGGTGAACCGTCCCCCGTAGTCGGTCTCCAGCGCGACGACCGACCGATCGGCGGGCTCTCCGTAATACGAGTGCACGAAGTAGACGAAACTCCCGTCAGGGATGCCCTTGAGTAGCGGGCATGCCTGCTCAGTGCGGAGTGCGGAGTGCGGAGTGCGGAGTTGGTTCCAGCCCATGTGAGGTACTTTAAGAGACGTTGAGCCATTGAACGAAAACTTCCGGACGCGCCCTTTCAGCACCCCAAACCCCTTGGCGCCCTCCCCCTCTTCGCTGTCATCGAAGAGCAGCTGCAGCCCCAGGCAGATCCCCAGGTAGGGCGTGCCGGAGGCGATCGCGGTCTTCAGCGGATCGACCAGCTTGCGGGCCGTCAGCTCTCGCATCGCCGCCGGAAACGCCCCGACACCTGGCAGGATCACCTTGTCGGCCTGGGCGACGTCCTGCGGATCGCCGGACACACGGACGGACCCCCCCAGCGCCTCCAACGCCTTCGAGACGCTGCGCAGGTTGCCCATCCCATAATCGACGACAACCACCATCAGGGTGATGAGTGACGAGTGACCAGTGACGAAGTGCGAATGAGCCGTCCGAACCTTTCGTCACTCATCACTCGTCACTGGTCACTGGTTATAGTCTTCCCTTGGATGACGGCACTCCTTTGACGCGGGGATCGCGGCGCGTGGCCTGCTCGAGCGCGCGGCCCAGCGCCTTGAACACCGCCTCGCAGGTGTGGTGGAAGTCGACGCCGGAGAGCACGTCCACGTGGATCGTCAGCTTCGCCGTCCGCGCGAACGACTCGAGGAAGTGCTCCGCATCGCCCCATGAATAGTCGGTGCTCGAGGACAGCCCTTTGCCGCCGGCGCGCCCGTCGCGCAGCACCAGCTTCGCCCTCCCGGAGAAGTCCAGCACGACGCGGGCCAGCGCCTCGTCCATCGGCACGTAGGCGAACCCAAACCGCGCGATGCCCTTGCGGTCCTTCAGCGCCTGATCGAACGCCTGGCCCAGCACGAGGCCGATGTCCTCATTCGTGTGGTGCCGGTCGATCTCCAGGTCGCCGCTGGCCTTGACCGTCAGGTCATACAGCCCGTGCGTCCCCAGCAGGGTCAGCATGTGGTCGAGAAACGACAGGCCGGTCTTGACCGACGTCTTCCCGTGCCCATCCAGCTTCAGGCTGATCGCAATGTTCGTTTCCTTGCTCTTGCGCGCCACCGTCGCGTTTCTCATCGTCACCTGCTGGGTTCAACCCGCGAACTCGACAACCCGCTAACCCGCTAACTCGCTAACCGGACCTTCACTGCGTCGAAATGGCGAGGCAGCCCCTCGATCGCCGTGAGCCGCTCCAGCGGCTCGCGCATCCGCTCCAGCGCCTTCTTCGTGTAGCTGATCACATGCGTGCGTCGGATGAAATCGTCCACCCCCAGCCCGGAGAACGCCCGGGCCGCCCCCCCCGTTGGCAGCACGTGGCTGGGCCCGGCGACGTAGTCGCCGACCGTCACCGGCGAATACGGCCCCAGGAAGATGGCCCCAGCGCTCGTGATGCGCTTGGCCAGCCGCTGCGGCGAGCGCACCATGATCTCCAGGTGCTCTGGGGCGAGCCGGTTCGTCACCTCGACCGCTTCGTCGAGGCTCTTGACCACCATGCAGTAGCCGCCCGGCACCTGCTTGCGCGCCAGCTTCGCCAGCGCCTTGGAGGTCGTCACCAGGAAGCCGATGCCGCCCGCGTGCTCGGTTTCCCCCAGGAGGTCCGCGATCACGTAGTGCGGTGTGGCGTGCCGGTCGGCGATCACCGCGATCTCCGAGGGCCCGGCGATCGTGTCCACGTCGACGAACCCGAACACCTGGCGTTTCGCCTCGGTGACGTAGGCGTTGCCCGGCCCGACGATCTTGTCCACCTTCGGGACCGTCTTCGTGCCGAAGGCCATCGCGGCGATCGCCTGCGCGCCGCCCATCCGGTACACCTCATCCACGTCCAGCAGGCTCGCCACCGCCAGGATGTGGGGGTTGACGTAGCCGTCCTTGCGCGGTGGGGTCGCCAGGATCACCCGCTTGACCCCGGCCTTCTTCGCCGGGATCACCGTCATGTAGACGGTGGAGACCAGGCTCGCCGTGCCGCCGGGGATGTAGACGCCGACCCGCTCGATCGGATCGAACTTCTCGCCCAGCACGACCCCGTCGCCGTCCACCAGCCGCACGGGCTTCAGCCGCGGCCGCCCGTAGAACGCCTGGACGTTCTGGATGGCGCTCTTCA
>JACQRE010000026.1 GCA_016206585.1 Candidatus Omnitrophota bacterium
AACTTGTACACCGCTTCGTCCTGGGCAGCTCCTGGAGAGCGAAGCAGGTCGTTGACCATGGTGACGGCACCCTGGTGGTGCTGGATCATGAACGTGAGGAACAGCCGGTCGAACTCGCCGCCCCGGGCCTGGTCGAGCTGCTTCATCTGCTCGTCCGTGAGCATGCCCGGCATCATCATCTCGTGCACCATGCCGCCCATCGTCATCTTCACCGGCATCGGTTTCGCCTCCGGCACCGGCTGGCCCCGGTCCCGAAGCCAAGCCTGCATCAACGCGATCTCGTCGGTCTGCGCGTTGATGATCCGCTCGCACAGGCGGCGGATGGCATCGCTGGCTTGATGCGTGGGGGCCCAGTTGGCCATGACGATCGCCTGGGCGTGATGGCTGATCATGCCGGTGACGAAATGCACGTCGGCTTCGGTGAACGGGTACCGGCCGGGCCAGGTCGCTTGGGCCGACTGCGGTCCCGCAGCCTGCCCCAGAGCGGGCCGATACACACCGGCTACGCCCAGCCCCAGGATCACCAGGACCGTCATTCGTTTGGCCGCCATGAGCGCCTCCGGAAGGGTGGCGGATCGCGTTACGTAACGTAGCGGGGTGACAGACGCGCCGCGAGCACCGACTCCACAAACCCGCCCGCTGGCGCGCAACCGCCCGGCGAGTAGCCTAAGAGGGATGAACCGCAACGTCCGGGTCCCGCAAACCGTAAACGTGCAGAGCAGCCTTGCATCGGACCGCGGCAGATGAGGAAGCCGTTCCAGTCCTACCGGGGAGGAATCATGCGTAGTGGATCATGGTTGATTCTGGTCGGCGCCGTCCTTGGCGCGAGCGAGACGGCGGGCGCTCAAGGCCCGCAGCGCCAACCAGTTCAGCTGCCCGAAGGAGAAGGCAAACAGCTGGTCGAAACCGCGTGCTCAAGCTGTCACCAGCTCAACCTGCTGGTCAATTCCGGCGGTTACACCGCCGAGGGGTGGAGACAAGTCATCGGCTCCATGGCCGCCCTCCCGGGCGAACCAGCCGCCGTGATCGCGGAATACCTGAGCAAGAACTTCCCGGAGAAGCCGCGGCCGCAGGCAGTCGTGATACCCGGCAGCGTCAGCGTGTCCATCAAGGAATGGTTGGTGCCCTCGCTCGGCTCGCGGCCTCACGATCCGCTCGCGACGCCCGATGGCGCTATCTGGTGGACCGGCCAGTGGTCCAACGTGCTCGGGCGACTCGATCCCACGACCGGCACCATGAAGGAGTTCCCGCTCAAGACGCCTCGTTCGGGACCGCACGGACTCGCCGCGGACGCGGCCGGCAACATCTGGTACACCGGGAATTCCCAGCGCCACATCGGCAAGCTGGATCCCGGGACGGGCGAGGTGACTGAGCATCCCCTGAACCAGGCCGAGGCCCGAGGTCCGCACACGCCGGTATTCGACCAAAAGGGCGTTCTCTGGTTCACGCTCCAATCCGGGATGGTAGGAAGGCTCAATCCTGAGACGGGCGAGATGAAGATCGTGCGGACGCCCTCGGCCAATACCTATCCCTACGGCATCCAGGTGAATTCGGAGGGCGTTCCGTGGTATGTGGATTTCCGGGGGAACCGCATCGGCAGCGTGGACCCGGTGACCATGGAGATTCGGGAGCACGACCTGCCGGATCCAGCCGCACGGCCCCGGCGGATCGCTATTACGCCTGACGATGTCGTCTGGTACACCGATCACGCGCGCGGCTATCTGGGCCGCTTCGATCCTCAGACCGGCGCGGTGCGTGAATGGCCCTCGCCCGGCGGGCCGCAGTCCCGACCCTACGGCATCGCCGCCGTGGGCAAAGTGGTCTGGTACAGCGAATCGGGTGTCAGACCGAACACACTGGTTCGCTTCGACACCCAGACCGAGAAGTTCCAGACCTGGACCATTCCGTCCGGCGGCGGCGTGGTGCGCAACATGATGGCGAGAGCGGACGGCAACCTGGTGCTGGCGTGCAGTGGCGTAAATCGGGTGGCCCTGGTGGAGGTCCGGGACAACGACTAATCGCGTGAAGCTCGGGATCATCGGCTCGCGATTCCAAGCCGATTGCATCGCGACCTCCGTGAAGGCGATGCCGGAGGAGGCCGAGGTGGTGGCCGTCGCCTCGCCCTCGCCGGGCCACGCCGAAGCCTTCGCGCGCCGGCACGGGATCCCGGCGTTCCATACGGACTATCACGAGATGCTGCGCGACCCGGCGATCGAGATGGTCTCGATCACCGCGCCCAATCGTCTCCACGCTCGGATCACGATCGAGGCGGCGCAGGCAGGTAAGCACGTCGTCTGCGAGAAGCCGCTGTGCCTCACGCTCGAGGAAGCCGACGCGATGATCGACGCCTGCGCCAACGCCGGCGTGCTGCTGCTCTATGCCGAGGAGCTCTTCTTCGCCCCCAAATACGTGAAGGCCAAGAAGATGGCGGACGAAGGAGCGTTTGGGCGGGTCCACCTGGTCAAGCAAGGCGAGAAGCACTCCGGCCCGCATTCCGACTGGTTTTGGGACGTGGAGCAGTCCGGCGGCGGCGCCCTGATGGATTTGGGTTGCCACGGCATCGCGTTCTGCTGGTGGTTCCTGGGTAAGCCCAAGGTCAAGAGCGTCTACGCTTTAGTTTCGACCCAGGTGCACGGTGACCGCACCCAGGGCGATGACGAGGCCATCACGATCATCGAGTTCGCCAACGGCGCCGTGGGCATGGTCGAGAACAGCTGGAACCGGCCGGGCGGGATGGACGATTGCATCGAGGTCTTTGGCGAGCTGGGGCAGACCTATGCCGACATGCTCATGGGCAACGCCCTTCCCACGTACTCCGAAGTGGGGTTCGG
>JACQRE010000024.1 GCA_016206585.1 Candidatus Omnitrophota bacterium
ACGTTGGCCATGAAGGCGACCACGCGATAGCCGCGCTCCGCCAGCCATTTCACACACACGGACGTATCCAAGCCGCCAGAATAGGCAAGCACAACGGTCTTCTTCATCAGCACCTCTCGAAATTCGGAGTGCGGAATTTGGAGTGCGGAATACACGACCAATACTCCGAATTCCGAATTCCGAACTCCGCACTGCGCATCATCCGCTTATCCGTGTTTGTTGAATAACAACATGAGGAGCGCCTTGTGCGCGTGCAGCCGGTTCTCCGCCTGGTCCACGATCCACGACCGCGGGCTCTCCATCACCGCACCGGTAATCTCCTCGCCGCGGTGCGCCGGCAGGCAGTGCAGGACCCCGCATCGCGGCTTGGCCAGCTTGAGGAGCGCTGCGTTGACCTGGTAGGCGCGGAACGCCGCCAGCCGCTTGACGCGCTGCGCCTCCTGCCCCATGCTGACCCAGACATCGGTATACACGGCGTCCGCCCCGCGCACCGCCGCGCGCGGATCGGCCATCCACTCGAGCGAGCCCCCGCTCGCCCGCGCGGCCGCGGACGCCGCCTTCCAGATCGACGGATCCGGGCGGTAGCCGGCGGGTGTGGCGACCGCCACACGGACCCCCAGCATCGCGCAGCCCTGGATCAGCGAGTGCAGCACGTTGTTGCCGTCGCCCACGTAGGCGAGGCGTAGCCCCTTCAAGCGGTTGAACCGCTCTTGCAGCGTCAGCAGATCGGCCAGCGCCTGGCAGGGATGCACGAGGTCCGACAGCCCGTTGATGACCGGCACGTTGGCGCAGGCAGCAAACTCCTCGGCATCGCGATGGGCGAACACCCGCACGACAATCCCATCGACGTACCGGGACAGCACCCGGGCCACGTCGTTGATCGGCTCCCGCTGGCCCAGCTGGATGTCGTCCTGCCCCAGATAGATCACCGTGCCGCCGAGCTGCAGCACCGCCACCTCAAAGGCGACGCGCGTGCGCATCGACGGCTTCTGGAAGACGAGGGCGACCGTCTTGCCCGCCAGTGTGCGCGCGCCAAGCGTGCGGCTGCGCTTGCAGCGCTCCGCCTGCTTCAGCAGGTGGTCCAGCTCGGCCCGATGCAGATCGGTGATCGTCAACAAATCCTGAGCCATCATCATACCGCCTGCGCGGCCGAGGCAGGGCGTGTCCCGGCGTGGTGCGTCAGCACGTCTTCCAGGATCGACAACGCCCGTTCCAGCTGGGCCTTGGTGATCGTCATCGCCGGCAGCAACCGCAGCACCGTGCCCTGGGTGCAGTTGATCAGCAGCCGTTTCGCCCGGCAGGCATCGACGATCGGGCGGCCGTCCACCGTCAGCTCGATGCCGATCATGAACCCGAGGCCGCGCACCTCCCGGATGATGGGCAGATGCTGCTGCAGCGCCGTCAGCCGTGTGACGAGGTACGGGCTGAGCGTGTTGACCCGTTCCAGCAGCTGCTGCTTCGTCACCGCCTCGATGACGGCGAGGATGCACGCGCAGCCCAGCGGGTTGCCCCCATAGGTCGTGGCGTGCGTCCCGGGAGTCAGCACGTCCGCGATCGATCGCTTGGCGAGCACCGCCCCAATGGGGAAACCGCCGCCAAGCGTCTTGGCCAGCAGCAGGAGGTCCGGCGCCACCCCGCCGTGCTGATAGGCGAACCACGTGCCGGTGCGCCCCATGCCGGTCTGGATCTCATCAAAGATCAGCAGGAGCTTGCGCTCGTCGCAGAGGCGGCGCAACCCCCGGAGGAACTCGCCGTCCGCCATCCGCACCCCCCCCTCGCCCTGGATCGGCTCGACCAGCACCGCGGCGGTCTTCGGCGTCACCGCCTGCTCCACCGCGGCCAGATCGTTGAACGGCACGCGGATGAAGCCGGGCACCAGCGGCTCGAAGCCCCGCTGGTACTTCGGCTGGCCGGTGGCGCTGAGTGCCGCCATCGTGCGGCCGTGGAACGACCGCTCCATCACGATGATCTCGTAGCGTCCTCGCCCCCCCACCAAATGGCCGGCAGAGGAACCTGTGGCTCCATTTGGTGGGGGGGCCTGACCCCACCGGCGCGTCAGCTTGACCGCCGTCTCCACCGCCTCCGCCCCGCTGTTCGTGAAGAAGACTTTCCCGTCAAATGCCAGCTCGGCGAGCTGCTTGGCCGCCTTGGCCTGCAGCGGATGGTAGTAGTTGTTCGAGAGGTGGATGAGGCGCGACGATTGTCCCCGGATGGCGGTCATCACCCAGGGGTGGTTGTAGCCCAGCCCGCTCACCCCCCAGCCCGGGAACAGGTCGAGGTACTCGTGGCCGTCCAGGCCCCAGACGCGGCTGCCCTTGCCCTTCGTGATCACGAGGGCGTTGCGCACGTACGTGTTCATCACGTACTTGTCATACTGCTCTATGACGCGCTGACTAGATGCTGACATCTGTTCCTTGGGGCCGGGGGGCGGGAGACGGGGGGCGCGGGCTCTGCATTTCCCTCGCCCCTTGCCCCTCGCCCCTTGCCCCTAAGTTAACGAACAATTTCTGTTCCAATCCCTTGTTTTGTAAAGATCTCAAGTAACATGGCATGTGGAATGGACGCATCGATGATGTGCGTCTTCTTGACCCCGCGCCGCAGCGCGTGCGTGCACGCGTTCACCTTGGGAATCATTCCCGAGGAGATGACCCCGCGCCGCACGAGCGTCTTCGTGTCCTTGACGGACACCGTCGACAGCAGCGAGGACGGATCATCCGCCTGCTGCAAGATGCCCCGCACGTTGGTGAGCAGCACCAGCTTCTCCGCCCGCAGCGACGCGGCCACTTCGCTCGCCACCTCGTCCGCGTTGATGTTGTACAGCTTGCCGTGCCCGACGCCGACCGGCGAGAGCACCGGGATCGCGTGGCGTAAGAGGATGCGGCGGACGACGCCGTTCTGCACCCACGCCACCGACCCCACGTAGCCCAGCGAGGCGGCGCGGGGGTGCGGCTCGGCGGCGATCACCTTCTGCCGCGGCGTGATCCCCACCGCCTGCCCGCCCAGCGACCGGACCTGGTGGACGAGGCGGCGGTTGATCTCCTCCAGCGCCTTGTTGACGACCCGGATCGTGTGCGCGTCCGTCACCCGCAGCCCGTCCACGAACCGGCTCTGCCGGCCGCCGGCCGAGAGCTTCCGGTTGATCGCCGGCCCCCCGCCATGGACCAGCACCGACCGGATCCCCACCTCTGTGAGGAAGACGAGATCCTGGAGGATGCCCCGCATCGCGGCCGGGTTGTCGACAGCACTCCCGCCGTACTTCACCACGATCACCTTCCCCCGGAAGGCCTGGATGTACGGGATCGCCTCGATGAGAATATCCGCCTTGCGGATCGACTCTTCCATCACGTCGCGTATCCGGCGTTGATGCGCACATACTCCTCGGTCAAGTCGCACGTCAGCATCTGTCCGCATCCGGAGCCGGCGTGGAGGTTGACGCGCACCGACACGCGCGGCCGCCGCAACAGCCGCCGCATGACCGCCGGGGCAACCGGCAGGGCGATCCCGCGCGCAACCATCCGGACCCCCTCCAGGCGGATCTCCAGCCGTGCTGGGTTGAACCGCGCCGGCGAAGCGCCCACCGCCCCAGCGATGCGGCCCACGTTCGGGTCGCTGCCGGCCAGCATCGTCTTGACCAGCGGCGAGGTCGCGATCTGGCGGGCGGCCGCCATCGCCTCGCGGTCGGTCCGAGCACCGATCACCTCCACGTCCATGAGCTTGGCCGCGCCCTCGCCGTCCCGCACGATCTGTGTGGCCAGCCGCTGGGCCACCACTCCCAGCATCACGGCAAACGTCTTGGCCGACGGCGTGCCGGGACGGACGGCGGCTCCGGATGCGCCGCTCGCTAAGGCGACGATCGTGTCGTTCGTGCTCATGTCGCCGTCGACGCTGATCCGGTTGAAGGTCCGCGCCGCGACACCCCGGAGCAGCCAGCGGAAGAGCGCGGGGGCCACCGCGGCGTCCGTCGTGATGACGCACAGCATCGTGGCCATCGAGGGCGCGATCATCCCGGCCCCCTAGGCCATACCGCCAAGCCGCACCACGCACCCCCCGAACACCGCTTCGACG
>JACQRE010000004.1 GCA_016206585.1 Candidatus Omnitrophota bacterium
ACGATCAACGACTACTTCTTCCGCGGCCACTTCCCGGGCCGGCCGGTGATGCCCGGCGTCCTCATGATCGAGGCGATGGCGCAGGTGGGCGGCATCATCCTGCTCAACAAGCCGGAGCACCAGGGCAAGATGGCCTACTTCATGGGGGTGGACAAGGTGAAGTTCCGCAAGCCGGTGGTGCCGGGCGACGTCCTCGTGCTGGAGGTCGACCTGGGCAAGCTGCGCTCGCGCACCGGCCAGGTGATCGGCCGCGCCCTGGTGGACGGCAAGGTCGTGTGCGAAGGCGAGCTCATGTTCGCGCTCGTCGACTGATCAGGATGAAAGGGACGCCATCGGTCATGCCCAGGCCGCGCAAGGCCAACGCTGCAAGGACCTCCGCCATCTCCGTGCACCCGACGGCCATCGTGCATCCCAAGGCCACGCTGGGTGCCGGAGTGTCCATCGGGCCCTACACGGTGATCCAGGAGCGCGTGACGATCGGGCCGCGGACCGCCATCGGCGCGCACTGCGTCATCGAGGGGCGCACGACGATCGGCGCCGACTGCCAGCTCTTCACGGGGGCGGTGATCGGCAGCATCCCGCAGGACCTCAAGTACCGCGGCGAGGAGAGCGCGCTCGTCATCGGGGACCGCAACAAGATCCGGGAGTACGTGACGATCAATCCCGGCACCGAAGGCGGGGGCGGCAAGACGGTGATCGGCTCGGACTGCCTCCTGATGGCCTACGCCCACGTGGCGCACGACTGCCTCGTGGGCGACCAGGTCATCATCGCCAACAGCGCGGCCCTCGCCGGCCACATCACGGTGGAAGATCGCGCGGTCATCGGAGGGCTCGTCGGCATCCACCAGTTCGTGCGGGTCGGCACCCTGGCCATGGTCGGCGGCTGCTCCCGCGTCGTGCAGGACATCCCGCCGTACTCGACATGCGTCGGCTACCCGGCGACCGTCTTCGGGCTGAACCGCGAAGGGCTGCGGCGCGCCGGCGTCTCCGACCAGACCCGTCGGCAGCTGCATCGCGCCTTCCGCGTCCTCTTCCACTCCAAGCTCTCCATGAGCCATGCGCTCACGCAGGTGGAGGGGGAAGCCGATCACTGTCCCGAATTGCGCCACCTCGTCGACTTCATCCGCGACTCCAAGCGCGGCGTCACCCGTTCGTAAAGCAGGTGGTGGGATGAGCTCCCGCATCGCCCTCATTGCCGGCGCTGGACGGTTCCCCTTGCATGTCGCCCAGGAAGCGAGGCGCCAGGGGGTGGACGTCTTGGCGCTGGGCCTTCGCGGCTGGGTCGATCCGGCCCTCGCCGGGTGCGTCGATGCGTATGAGGAGGTCGCCGTCGGCCAGCTCGGGCGGCTCATCGACCGGCTCAAGGCGGAGGGCATCCGCGAGGCGATCATGGCCGGGAAGGTCACGAAAGAGGTGCTCGTCAGCCAACGCACCTCCTTCGATGGGGAAGCGCTGAGCGTGCTGGGGCACGTGCGCGATTTCTCCGTCAGCTCGATCCTGGGAGCCATCGGGACCCGCCTGGCATCCGAGGGCATCACGCTGTTGGACTCCTCCACGTTCCTCCACGCCAACGTGTGTCCGCGCGGCCCGGTGACCTCGCGCGCGCCCGCCGCCGAGGAACAGGAAGCGATCCGTGTCGGGGTCAAGGCGGCGCGCGCGATTGCCGCGCTGGACATCGGCCAAACCGTCGTGGTGAAAGGCCGCGTGGTCGTCGCCGTCGAGGCGCTGGAGGGCACCGACGCCGCCATCCGCCGGGCCCACGCGCTGGCGGGCCAAGGGCTGGTGGTCGTGAAGACCGCCTCGCCCAACCACGACCGCCGCTTCGATCTGCCCGTGCTGGGCCTCGAGACCGCCGGCGTCCTCACCGGCTGCGGCGTGTCGTGCGTGGCGGTCGAGGCCGGTGTCACGCTGCTGCTGGACCGCGAGGCACTGATCGCCTCGCTCAACCGCGCCGGGGTATCGCTGGTCGGCTTGTCATTGTAGGTTGGATGATCCCACCACCTGCGCGGGACTGCCTGCGGCAGTCCGCTTCGCCACAATGGATTTGCATGATAGCGAAGCCCCGCCAATGGCGGGGCGCGCAGGTGGTGGGATGATCCCGATCCGTGACACGATCCCCTCGCGCCGCACCGCCTGGGTGACCAGAGCGCTCCTCGTCGCCAACGTCGCCGCCTTCGCCCTGGAGCTGCGCCGGGGTGCCGGGCTGGAATCGTTCGTGTATCGCTACGGGGTGGTGCCCACCCACTGGCTCATCAGCAGCCCCAGCGACTTCCTCGACTGGCCGCACCTGTTCCTCACGCTCCTGACGTCCCAGTTCCTCCACGCCGGCTTCTTCCATCTCGGTTCGAACATGCTCTACCTCTGGATCTTCGCCGACAACGTGGAGGATCGGCTGGGGCCCTGGCGCTTCCTCCTCCTGTATCTGGGCAGCGGGGTCGCGGCGGCCGTCGCCCAGATCCTCGTCTCACCGGCTTCCTCCGTGCCGATGATCGGTGCGAGCGGTGCCATCGCAGGGATTCTCGGCGCGTACCTCCTGATGTTCCCGGCGGCGAAGATCGTGACGCTCGTCCCGTTCGGCTTCTTCCTGGAGGCGGTCGAGCTGCCGGCCTTCCTGTTTCTCGGCCTGTGGTTCCTGCTGCAGTGGTTTCACGGCCTGATGGCGATCGGGCAGGTGGCCGATGTGGGCGGCGTGGCGTTTTGGGCGCACATCGGGGGGTTCGTCAGCGGAATGGTCGGTGTCGCGATGATGCGCCCGGCGAGACGATGGTAAGCGACCGTGTCATGTGTTACGTGTCACGTGTCACGCGATGAAGGCCAAGCAGCTCTTGATTCAAGAGAAGGCGGCCTACGCGAAGATCACGCCGCGGTGCCAGTACTTCGGGGTCTGCGGGGGCTGCGCGCTGCAGGATCTGGCCTACGAGGATCAGCTGACGCTGAAGCGCGAACGGCTTCAGCGCGCCTTCGCCAGGTTCGATGCGGCGCCGCCGATCGAGCTGATCGGGCTGGAGGAGCCGTGGCGCTACCGCAACAAGGCGGAGTTCACCTTTGGGGCGTCCGAGGGGCGGCTTGTGCTGGGTTACCACGCCGCGAACTCGTTCTGGCGCGTGGTGGATCTGGAGGACTGCCTCCTGCTGCCTGAGCCGGCGGTCCGCGCGGCGCGGGAGGTGTGCGCACTGGCGGTGGAGACCGGGCTGCCGCCGTACCATCCGAGGACGCACCAGGGGTGGTTCCGCTACCTGGTGGTGCGCAGCAGCCGTGCGACCGGGCGCGTCCTTCTCGGCCTGATCACGACCTCAGGATCCCGGGACGTGGTGCAGCGCATCGCCGAGACGGTGCGCGCACGGCACCCGGCGGTGGCGAGCGTGTATTGGGGGGTGACGAACCGCTTTGCGGACGTGGCCGTGCCGGATGAGCTGACCCTGCTGAGCGGGGAGGAGCTCCTCGAAGATCAGATCGGCCCGTTCCGGCTGCGGCTCCACCCGCTGAGCTTCCTGCAGCCGACCAGCCACCAAGCGGAACGGATGTATGAGCTCGTCACGGAGCGGCTGCGTGCTGCGGTGGGTGGTGTCGCGTGGGACCTCTATTGCGGCGTGGGGCTCGTGGCGTTCTATCTCGCGCGCCGCGCACAGTGGGTGTACGGGATCGACCTCGAGCCGACGCACCTGGAGCTGGCACGGCTCAACGCCTCGCGCAACGGGGTGGGGAACGTGGAGTTCCGGACCGGCCGCGTCGAATCGCTGCTCAGCGACCGGCGCTTCTGGCTCCAGGAGGCAAGGCCGGATGCGGTCGTCGTCGATCCGCCGCGCGCCGGGCTGCATCCGGATGCCCGCTCCTCGCTGTTGGGGGCCCGGCCCAAGCAGATCGCGTATCTCTCCTGCAACGTCCAGTCGCTGGTCCGCGACCTGCAGGTGCTCCTGACGGGATTCCCGCGCTACCGGCTCTCGCAGCTGACGGCCTTCGACATGTTTCCCCAGACGAACCACGTCGAAACGGTCGCGCTACTTGAGCGTTAGGAGCCGCAGCAGCTCCCGGTGGATGTGGCCGTTCGAGGCCACGAGCTGGCCCGCCGTCAGCCGCACCGGGCGGCCCCCCGCGTCGCTGACCCGCCCGCCCGCTTCCTGCACCAGCACGAGGCCCGCGGCCAGATCCCACGGCCAGAGGTCCTGCTCGTAGAACCCCTCGAGCCGCCCGCACGCCACCGACGCGAGGCTGATCACCGTTGAGCCCAGCCGCCGGACTCCGTGGGAATTCCGCTGCGCCTTCCGGAACCAGTTCAGGTAGGGCTGATCCTGGGTGAGGAACTTGGAGGAGAAGCCCGTCGAGAGGAGGCTCTCGGCCAGCCGCCTGGTCGCCGAGACCCGGATGCGCCGGCCGTTGCAGAACGCGCCGGCGCCGGCGCTGGCGGTGAAGAGCTCCCGCCGCAACGGGTCGTAGATGACGCCCGCCGCCATCGCGCCGTCGCACTCCAGGCCGATCGACACACCGAAGAACGGGAAGCCGTGCACGAAGTTATTGGTGCCGTCGAGCGGGTCGACGATCCAGCGGCACTCAGCCGCCTCGCGGCGCTCACCCTGCTCCTCGCCGAGGAACCCGAAGGCGGGTTCGGCGCGGTGGAGGATCCGGTAGATGAGGCGCTCCGAGGCCCGGTCGATCTCGGTGACGAGATCGATGGCGCTGCGCTTCGTCGTGACCGTCCGCGGCCGGCCGATGTGCCTCGCCAGCAGGCCGCCCGCCTCGACGGCGGCCCGGGACGCCACCTTTACATATCGTTGAAGCAGAGCCCGAGACATGCCGTGCATTATAGCAGAAGCGACGGGGAGCCGAGGGGCGCGTCCGAGAGGGACGCCGAAGGAGGGCTCCCCGAGGACGCTACCGGAGGCCGCCCCGTCGCCCTCCCGGCGCTTCATTTCGCTTAACGGTGCGTAAACGGCTTCGGGTATACTTGTGGCTGCGATGATTGTGTCCATTGATCAGGGGACCACAGGGACGACGGTGCTGGTCGTGGACCGCAAGGGCCGGGTGGTTTCCCAGGCCTACGCGGAGCTGCCCCAGCACTACCCGCGCGCCGGGTGGGTGGAGCACCGGCCCGACGAGATCCTCCGCGTCACTTCCGGAGTGATCCGGCGCGCCCTCGCCGCCGGACGCATCGCGAAGCACCGCATCGAGGCGGTCGGCATCACCAACCAGCGCGAGACGACCATCGTCTGGGACCGACGCACCGGCCGTCCGATCGCGAACGCGATCGTCTGGCAGTGCCGGCGCACCGCACCCATGTGCGAGGCGCTGACGCGCGGCGGCCATGCGGGCGAGTTTCGGCGAAAGACCGGGCTGGTCCTCGACGCCTATTTCTCCGGGACGAAGATCCGCTGGCTGCTGGACCATGTCCCGGGAGCCCGGCGCCGCGCGCAGCGCGGGGCCTTGGCCTTCGGCACCGTCGACAGCTGGCTCATCTGGCATCTGACCGGCGGGGCGACGCACGCGACCGACGTCACGAACGCCTCGCGCACCCTCCTCTACAACATCCGCGCGAACCGGTGGGATCCGGCCTTGCTGGAGCTGATGGGCGTGCCGTCTTCGCTGATGCCGGAGGTCCGGCCGCCCGCCGGGTTCTTCGGCGTGACGGCAAGAGGCGGACCGCTGCCCGGCGGAATTCCCATCACCGGCGTCGCCGGCGATCAGCAGGCCGCGATGGTCGGGCACGGGTGCCTGGCACCCGGCACCGCGAAGAACACGTACGGCACCGGCTGTTTCCTCCTCCTGAACACCGGCTCGCGGTTCGTCCAGAGCCGCCACGGGTTGATCACCACCCTGGCGTATGGCGATGCTGCGCGCCCGGTCTACGCGCTGGAGGGCAGCGTCTTCATCGCGGGGGCGGCGATCCAGTGGCTGCGCGACGGCCTGCAGCTGATCCGCACCGCGGCCGAGACGGAAGCGGTCGCCCGCGCCGTGACGGACACCGGCGGCGTCTACGTGGTGCCCGCCTTCGTCGGGCTCGGCGCTCCCTACTGGGACATGGACGCGCGCGGCGCCATCGTCGGGTTGACGCGCGGCTCGAGCCGCGCGGTCGTCATCCGCGCCACCCTGGAGTCGCTGGCGTACCAGACGCGGGATGTCGTGGAGTCGATGGAGCGCGACAGCGGCCTGCGGCTTCGCGCGCTGCGCGTCGATGGCGGGGCGGCGCGCAACGGGTGGCTGATGCAGTTTCAGGCCGACATCCTGGGCATTCCCGTGTCGCGGCCCGCGATGGTGGCCAACACCGGGAAGGGAGCCGCGCTCCTGGCCGGGATCGGTCTGGGCTGGTGGAAGCCGGGCGACGTGGAGCGGTTTGTCAGCCGTCCCGAGCGCGTCTTCACGCCCCGGATGCGCGACGCGGATCGCCGCCGGCTCTGCGACGGCTGGCGCGAGGCGGTCGCACGGGTGCGAAGCGGGAGCCGCCATGGGGCGTGACGCCTTCCTCAGGCAGCTGAGCAGCCGGCAGTTCGAGGTCCTGATCATCGGCGGCGGGATCGTGGGGGCGGGCATTGCGCGCGACGCCGCCATGCGGGGGCTCAAGGCGGCACTCGTCGAGCAGGGCGATTTCGGCAGCGGCACCAGCTCCAAGACCTCCAAGCTGATCCACGGCGGGCTGCGCTACCTGGAGCAGGGGCGTCTGCGCCTGGTGTTCGAGAGCCTGCGCGAGCGCGCCATTCTGCGCCGGATTGCGGCGGGCTCCGTCCACCCCCGCTCGCTGCTGCTGCCTGTCTACGAGGGGGACGCTCGGCCCGCCTGGAAGATCCACGCGGGGCTGTGGCTCTACGATCTGCTGGCGGTCGGACGGAATCTCCCTGCCTGCGCCGACGGCGCGGCAGGCAGGCGCACGCACCGCTGGCTCTCGGCGCGTCGCGCGCTGGCCCTGGAGCCGTCGCTGCGCGTCGATGGGCTGCGGGCCGCGGGGCTGTACGCCGATTGCCAGATGGATGACGCCCGCGTCTGCCTGGCCAACGTCCTGCAGGCGGCGGGCTTCGGCGCCGTCGTCGGCAACTACCTGCGGGTGCGCACGCTGCTCAGTGCCGACGGCCAGGTCTGCGGCGCCCTCGTGGAGGACGTGCTGACCGGCCGGATGGTCGAAATCCACGCGCGGGTGGTGGTCAACGCCACCGGGCCGTGGGCCGACGACCTGAGGCGGTTGAGCGACCCGGACGCGCCGCGGCGGCTGGCCCCCACCAAGGGGATCCATCTGATCCTGCCGCGTCTGGCCCAGGAGGCGCTGTTCGTCCAGAGCCGCGCCGATGGGCGCATGCTCTTCATCCTGCCGTGGGACGGCTACTCGCTGGTCGGCACCACCGAATCATCGGTTCACGAGTCGCCGGAGGCACTCCGCCCGGAGCCGGACGAGGTCGGCTATCTGCTGGCGGAGGTCAACCGGGTGCTGCCGGGCAGCCACGCGGCCGATCGCGACGTCATCGCGGCGTTCGCTGGGGCGCGGCCGCTCCTGGCACACGCCGGCAGTGCCGCCACGGCGTCCCGCGAACACCGCATCGAGATCGACCGGCGCGGGCTGGTCAGCGTGATGGGGGGCAAGTTCACGACCTACCGGCTGATGGCGGAACAGACGGTGGATCTCCTCGTCCGCCGGCATCGCTGGAAGGAGGAGCGCTGCCTGACGGACCAGGTGAGCCTCATGGAGGACGTCCAGCCGGTGTCGCTGGAGCGCTGGCATGCGCTGGTCCAGGCGATCGATCCGGACCTCCTCGCGAGGTGGCTGGTCCGCTACGGCGCCGGGACGTTCCGCCTGCTGGATGCCCTGGACCACGACCCCTCGCTGGCCCAGCCGGTCTGCCCCCACCACGAGTACGCGCAGGCCGAGCTCGTGCACGCGATCCGCCACGAGCTGGCCTGCACGCTCACGGACGTGCTCGCGCGGCGCACCCGGATCGCGTGGAGCCCGTGTCACGGGCTCGATGCGCTTCCCGTCGTCATCGGGCTGTTCCAGCGCTATGGCGGCACGTTGGCCCAGCCGATGGAGCAGCAGGTGGAGGCGTACCACCAGTTCCTGGCGCAGCATCGGGGATCCCGCCGGCCGCATCCGGTGGCCGCGGCGGCGACCGTCAGCTCATGACCGACACCTCCCCCCGCACGTACGCCCGCATCAAGTACCGCCTGCTCCTCGTCGATCTGGCCGCCGGCCTCGCGTTCCTCGCCGCATTCCACGGCGCGGGACTGTCCCGCGCGCTGGCGGCGTGGTGGTCGCAGCGCCTGACGAGCGAGCCGCTGATCATCCTCGGCTACCTCGCCGTCTTCGGCGCGGCCTACTACCTGGTCCTGCTGCCGCTGCATTTCTACGGGAGCTTTCTCGTCGAGCACCGGTTCGGCCTCTCCCGCATGACCGTGAAGGGCTGGCTGGTCCGTGAGGGCAAGCAGCTGGCGGTGAGTGCGGTGCTGGGTGGGGTGCTGGTCGAGGGGCTCTACGCGCTGCTGCGCCACGCGCCCTCCACCTGGCCGGTGTGGGCCACCCTCGGCTGGGTGGGGTTCAGCGTCGTGCTGGCCCGCGTCTTCCCGACGGTGCTGCTGCCGATCTTCTACAAGACGCGCCCCGTGCCGGATGAGGCGCTCGTGAACCGGCTGCTGGCGCTGTGCCGGCGCGCGGGGCTTAACGCGCTGGGCGTGTTCCGGTTCGACCTGGGCGCTGAGACGCGCAAGGCCAACGCGGCGCTGGCCGGGCTGGGGGCCACGCGCCGGGTGCTGCTCTCCGACACGCTGATCGCCGAGTTCACGCCGGAGGAGATCGAGGGGGTGCTGGGCCACGAGCTAGCACACCACCGCTACCACCACATCCGCAAGGCGCTGGGCCTCAGCGCGGCCGGATCGTGGATCGCCTTCACGCTCACCGCGTGGGCCGGGCAGCGGTGGGTGGCATCCGGCGGCGTGCGCAGCCTGGCCGACATCGCCGGATTCCCGATGGTGATGCTGTGGCTGTCGGTGCTGGGGCTGCTGGGGCTGCCGCTGCAGAACGCGCTCTCGCGCCATTTCGAGTGGCAGGCGGACCACTTTGCCGTGGCGATCACGAACCTGCCTCAGGCCTTCGCCGGAGCGCTGCGACGGCTCGCGCAGCTCAACCTCGCCGACCCGGCTCCGCCGCGATGGGTCGTGTGGATGTTCTACGACCATCCGCCGATCACCGAGCGCATTCACGCGGCAGAGCAGGCGGAACCTGGAGCGCCCTCCGGTGTCTAACCCTGTGGAGGATGACGCGGCGCTGATTGAGCGCGCCCAAGCCGGCGAGCTGGGCGCCTTCGACGCGCTCGTGCGGCGGCACCAAACGCAGGTGTTTGCGGTCGCCCTGCGGATGCTGGGCGACCGCGATGAGGCGCAAGAGATCGCCCAGGATGCGTTCGTGCGCGCCTACCGGGGGCTGAGCGCCTTCCGCCGGGAGGCCAAGTTGTCAACGTGGCTGGTTTCCATTACGATGAACCTCTGCCGGAACCGCCGCCGGTGGTGGGCGCGGAGAAAACGGTTCATCGCCGCGTCGCTGGATGCCGCGCCGGATCCCGATCAAGAGGCCTCCCGCATCGACGTCGCGGACCCATCGCCGGATCCTTCGGCGATCGTGGAGCGGAAAGATCAGGCGCGGCTGGTGCTCGAGGCGCTGCAGGGATTGAGCGCCTCGGAGCGGGCCATCGTCGTGCTGCGCGACCTCGAGGGGCACTCGTACGAGGAGATCGCGCAGGTGCTGCGGTGCCAGGTCGGGACCGTGAAGTCGCGGTTGAACCGCGCCCGGTGGCAGCTCCGGGCGTTATTGGACGGGAAGCTCTGATGACATGCGCCGAGTACACACGGTGGTTTTCTCCCTACGTGGACGCTCTATTAGGGGACCCTGAGCGTCGCCAGCTGGAGGACCATCTCCAAGGCTGTGCGGGATGCCGCCGCGAGTTGGACGCGCTGCGGCAGATGCTCCACGCGCTGCACACGATGGAACAGCCCAGCGCGCCGGACCTGGTGCCCGGCATTCACGAGAAGCTCTCGCCTGTGCCGTGGTGGCGGGCGCTGGTCCAGCGCGTCGCCGCGCCCTGGCCGGCCAGCTTGCCATGGCACGGCCTCGCGCTGGCCGCGACCGCGCTGCTCGTGGTGTTCGTCGTCAGCCTCCCTCGGACGGCGACGCGGGGCCGGCTTGTACAGCTGGCTTCCTCGCGATCATCGGAGACGCCGCAGACGTCCACCGGTATGAATGAGCGCGCGTTCGTCGGTCAGGAGCAGCGCGGGAATTACGACCCCTATTACCTCGACAACGGCAAGCTGAAGCAAAAGGCGGACGAGCAGAATCTTGGTGAACTCCACATCGCCGCTGAGCTGACGGCCCGACTAGTCTCGCCCCCCGCACTTCCCCAGCACGAGGATATGGATCGGAACGGAGCGTTCCAGGATGAGGTTTCATTCGCCAAGTCGGTCGATGAGGCGGAGAACATCGCCTCTCTTAGCGGGTGGGCATCCGTCGGCAAGGCGGCCGGCCTATCCGCTGCGGCGTCCGGCGTGGCGTCATCCGCTACCGAGCCGCAGCCGCCGGCGGCCGCGCCTGAAGAGCCTGCGAAGTTCGTCAGCGGTGCCCAGGCCTATGTGCAACAGGCCGCAGGACAGAAGTCGAAGTCGCCGCACACCGTGCCGACCGTCATCCAGGCCACCTGGCTGGTCGCCGACTTCGCCTCGGCGGCGGCCCAGGTGGAGGCGTGGGTCGGCGCGGGCGAGGGATTTGCGATTGCCACCAACGAACACCACCTCTCCGTGAAGCTGCCCGCCTCGCGAGTCGCCGAGTTCCTCACGAAGTGCTCCACGCCAGCCCACCCACCAATGGCATTGGTGGGTGGGCGTGCCCCCACCGTTCCAGCCACCCAGGACGCTCTCTGGGTGACCATCTCCCTCGAGCTCGTCCTCCCCCAGTAGCCAGCAGTTCATCGCTCGCCTTCCTCTTCTACCCCCGGCGGGTCCTGTCGGGGAGCACCCCACGCGTCCTCGCCCCGCCGGACTATCGCCGTCGTTGGCTCCGGGCGCGTGGGGGCCCTGCTCCCCGCCACCCGCCGGAGACCCGGTGCGACCGAGATACCGATGGCTCTTCGCGAGGGCTCGCGGATCGGCGGGCCCCCGGCCGGACCGCGAGTGACTGTGCGGGCTCAGCCCGGGGAGGCGCCGGATCTCCTCAAGCACGGCCGGGCTGTTCGATCGCGCCGGTAGGCGCGGAGTTGCCCGGCCGCGGCGCCGACTCGGGCGCCCGGAGCCCGCACCGGAACGAGCGGACGGCCGGGGGCCCGACGACGCGGCCAGCCGGAACCGGCCCCCGATGGAACCTTTTCCTCTCTGCGGTGTCGGATTGGGTAAGAGGAGGAGCGGATGAGCACACGGCGGATCTGCCTAGTACTGATTGTGGGGCCCGGGGACGCGGAAGCCCTGGAGCGGTTGATGGAGGAGCTGAAGCGGCTGGAAGACCACAGAGGAGAGCGCGATGAACAGAGCACCGAGCCATCGTGCAACTAGAGGGATTGGGTTCGTGGTGGGATTGCTGGGGCTGGCGGGGATTGTCTCGGCGGAGTCGGTTGTGCCGCCGCACGTCTCGGTGCCGTGGGTGATCGAGTCGGCCGACTACACCGGGGACGTCAAGGACCAGATCACCCGGCTGGAGGCGCGCTACACGATCCGCGTCATCCGCGACGGGTGGGTGGAGATCCCGCTGGCCCTCCAAGGGGCCACCATCACCGCGATCGAGATCGAGAGGAAGCCTGGCGAGGCGCACATCGTCCCGCGCGGCGGGGGCTACGTGCTGGCCGCGTCGAAGAAGGGCGCCTACAAGGTGCGCGTCACGTGCTCGAACCTGCTCGTGCAGGACAGCCAGTTTGAAGGGGTCTACCTGACGATCCCGCAGGCCACGTTCTCCACGATGACGCTCTTCGTCCCGCGCAAGGACGTCGAGCTGCGCCCCACAGAGCAGCTCTACGTCGAGCGCAAGCCGGACGCGTCGCGCGACGGCGTGACGCTCATCGCCCGCCTGGGCGCAGCCGGCCAGATCGACCTGCGCTGGCGGACCAAGCCGACCGCGCCGGTCCAGATCGAGCCGGTGCTCTACGGCGAGGTGCACACGCTCGTGACGATCGAAGAGCAGCTCGCCCGTCTCACATCGATCGTGGAGTACCGGATGGCGCAGGGCGAGACGCGGACGCTGACGATCCACCTGCCCGACGGCGTCAACTTGCTCAACGTCCGGGGCGCGGGCATCGAGGATTGGCGGGTGGCCGAGGCGCAGGGCGATAAGACGCTCACCGTGAGCCTGAACTTCCCCTTGAAGGATGCGACGTACCGGCTCGTGCTCGAAGGGGAGCAGCCGATCGCCGCCCAGAGCGCCGACTACACCATGCCGGAGCTGCGATTGGTGGGCGCGAAGCAGGAGCGCGGGTACCTGGCGGTGTCCCGGTCGGGCAGCATCGAGTTGGCCGCCCAGACCATGGAGGGCATCAACCGGGTCGATGTGAGGGAGCTGCCGGATCTCCTCAAGGGCGCGATGGGCTCGCCGGCACTCCTGGCGTTCAAGTACCACCAGCATCCCTATCAGGTGGTCATCGGGCTCACCCGTCATGAGGACCACGCCGTGCTGGCGGCGATCGCCGAGCGCGGCGAGTTGGTCACCGTGCTCTCCCGCCAAGGGGAGCTGCTCACGCGGGCGACCTACCTGATCAAGGCGAACAAGAAGCAGTTCCTTGAAGTGGCGCTGCCGGATGGCGCGACACTCTGGAGCTGCCTGGTCGCGGGCCGGTCGGTGAAGCCGGTCGAGGGCCAGGCCGGGAAACTGCTGATTCCACTCGATGGCGCCACGGATTCGGTGCAGTCGGTGCCGGTGGAGCTCGTCTACTTCGAGCGCCGGTCCGGGCTCACCGGGGTCGGCCGGCTCACGCTGCGCGGGCCGATCCTCGACGTGCCGACGACGGTGGCGAACTGGTCGGTCTTTGCGCCGCGCGACGTGAAGTTCCTGCGGATGAGCGGCAACTTAGAGCGGGGTGCCGCGCCGTTCGAGTTCGTGGACGAGCCGTTCATCCAGGTGGCCAGCGCCGCAGAAGCCCCTATGTCGCAAGCCGTCATGGTCATGCAGGAGCGGGAGGACAGGAAGAATTGGAAGGGCTGGCTGATAGCGAAGAGGGCACGGGTCGGAACAGGAGGAGCGCGATACGCTTCGCACGACGCCCTGGAGGAACCACAGGACCAGAGTGTGGTTGGATTTGCACTCTCCACCAACGCCTCAGTCACTCCGAGCACCGACGAGCAATTCGCTGGCATGCTCGGCGACTTGGGGGGCCGGCTGCAGGAGTCCGGCATCCTGCCGCTGAAGATCCACCTGCCGAAGTCCGGCGACCTGTACCGGTTCAACCGCCTCATGACGTCGCAGGAGGCGCTGGAGATCGACGCCACCTTCGTCCACATCCGGATGCCCTGGGTGATGGCGGGGCTGGCGGGATTCGCCGCCCTCGGGATCGCGGCGATGGCGTCCATCCGCCTGCGCCGCGCCTAACCTTCTAAAAGTACCGGGGACTTTTCCCGCTTTGAAAAGTCCCCGGTACTTTCTATACTGGTGGGAGGATTCTTCCACGCAGGAACGGGGAGGGTGACGCGATGCTGGCAGAGTTGGAGATCGTCCCGATCGGCACGAACAGCGTGAGCCTGAGCTCGGTGCTCGCCGAGGTCGCCCGGCTCATCGACAAGAGCGGGCTGGACTACCGCGTCGGGGCGATGGGCACCGTCGTGGAAGGGGAGTGGGACCGGGTGATGGTGCTGGCCAAGCAGTGCCACCAGGCGGTGCTGGGCTCCACCGGCCGCGTGATGACGACCATCCGCATCGACGACCGCAAGGACAAACCCGGCACCGGGCGGATCACGCAGAAGGTCCAGTCGCTTGAGACGAAAGTCGGCAAGCCGCTCAGAAAGTAGCCGTCCCGCGTGACGTTTCCTCACGTTCGATTCCGTCTCTGGTTCGCCGCGCTCGCGCTCCTGAGTGCGGCACTCGCCGCCTCCGTCGAGTCCAGCGGCCTCCGGCCCGATCCGGAAGACCACCGCGCGGCGGACCGCGCCACCGTGGCCCGCGTGATCGACGGAGATACCATCGAGCTCACGGACGGCCGCATGGTCCGGTACATTGGCATCGATACCCCGGAGGTGCGCCGCCGGGCGGATGGCCGCTGGGTCGAGGACCCTGAACCGTTCGGGAAGGAGGCCACCCAGGCCAACGCCGCCCTGGTCCGTGGGAGAGTCGTGCGGTTGGAGTACGACGTGCAGCGGCGCGACCGGTACGGGCGGCTGCTGGCGTACGTCTACATCAGCGGACCGGATCAACGCGAGGTGATGGTCAACGAGGAGCTCTTGCGTGTGGGAGCGGCCCAGCTGTTGACGATCCCTCCGAACGTGCGGCACGTCGAGCGGTTCCGGCGCGCGGTGCGCGACGCCCGAAGGGTCGGACGGGGCGTATGGGCCGAGGGGAACTAATTCGTCCGCTCGGGCTGGGCCGAGGGACGAGGTGCGGCCTGCGAGGATTTCGCGGCGAGGTCGGGGAACGCGGTGAGGAACTGGCGGTACTGCGGCGACTGCCGCAGGTTCAGGAGATCCGGGTCCTGGAGCAGGTACTCGGCGTCGGCATACCCGAGCTCGAGCGCGCGGCGCAGGGCGACGAGCGCGTCATCCAGGCGGTTGAGCAGGGAATAGCTGCAGGCGAGGTTGTACCACGTGACGGGATCTTTCTGGCGCATCTGGGCGAGCCGCAGGTCGATCTCCAGGCCTTTCTCGTAGAGGCCGCGGCGGGTATAGGCGTCACCGAGGGGGGTGAGGACATCGACGAACTGGGGGTACACTCTGAGGAGCTTCTCGTAGAACGAGATTTCAAAGTCGAGGAGCTGGTCGGTTTTGGAACGTCGCGCCATAATGAATGATGGTTTCGCGCAGAATGATTAGCCTTATTGTGCCAGACCGTGAAACAAAGTCAACAGGAAACCAATCATGAGGAAGAATAGGCGTTTGTGTCACGTGACACAATATCCTCCATGAGCATTCCTCCAATGGTTGTTGATGTGCTGTCGAAAGTACAACGGTTCGCTACGATGCAGGGCATCACCTGCTACCTCGTCGGCGGCTGGCTGCGCGATCAGCTGCTCGCGAGCCCACCGCGCCATCTCAACGTCGACCTCGCCGTCGAGCGCGGGGCGATCGCCTTCGCCCGGCACCTCGCGCAGGCGCTCGGCGGGGCCTTCGTGCCGCTTGACGACGAGCACGGCTGCGCCCGGGTGGTCGTGGCGTCACCGGCGGCGCCGATCGAGCTCGACGTCGGCGATTTCCGGGGCCGGACCCTGGACGACGATTTGCGCGCGCGGGATTTCACAATCAACGCGATGGCGATGCCGTTGGAAGCGTGGCTGCGCTGCCCCGAGCCGCCGGCGCCGCTGATCGACCCGTTGCAGGGCGCCGAGGCGATCCGAAGCCGCCGGTTGATCCCGTGTTTTCCCGGGACGTTCCGGGAGGATCCGGTGCGGATCCTGCGCGCCGTCCGGTTCGTCGCCCAGCTCGACTTCGCGCTGGATCCCGCAGCGCTCCCGCTCATGTCGGACGCCGCACCGCTCTTGAGCCGGGTGTCCGTGGAGCGGCTGCGCGACGAGCTGCTGGCCGCCCTTGACACCGATCGCGCATCCGGAGCGGTCCGGTCGCTCAACGAGGTGGGCGCGTTGGACGTCCTGTTCCCGGAGCTCATCCCCGGCCGCGGGCTCGATCAAGGCCCCTTCCACCACCTCGACGTCCTCGGGCACCAAGTGGAGACGGTGGTGCAGGCGGACCGGTTCCTCGCGGAGTTCGCGGAGTTCTCCCTTCCGTTGCGCGAGCCGCTGGCGCGCTATTGCGCGGAGGAGCTCGTCCCGCGCCACTCGCGCAAGGCGCTCATCAAGCTCTCCGGGCTGCTCCACGATGTGGGCAAGCCGGTGCGCCGGACGGTCGAGCCCGACGGCGAGATCTGGTTCCTCGGCCATGAGCACACCGGCGCTGAGTTGACGGCCGGCATCGTCCAGCGGCTGCGGCTCTCGAACCGGGAAGCGGAGATGGTGCACCAGCTCGTCCTCCACCATCTGCGGCCGGGGTTCCTGAGCCGCGAGCCGCAGCTGACCCGCCGCGCGGTCTACCGGTTCTTCAAAGAGCTGGGCGACCACGGCCCCGGCTGCCTCCTGACGTGGTGGGCGGACCGGATGGCGACGCGCGGCTCGCGCTCGCGCCTGGATCAGCTCGACCAGCAGCGCGGGCGGCTTGAGGAGCTGCTCAACGCCTATTTCTTCCAGGCGGAAGAGGTCGTCAAGCCGCCGCGGCTGCTCGACGGCCGCCAGCTCATGCGGACGTTTCAGTTGAAGCCCGGTCCGCTCATTGGGGAGCTGCTCGGCGCGATCGAGGAGGCCCAGGCGGAAGGACGGATCCATACCTCCGATGACGCGCTGGCGCTGGCCCGTACACTCGTTGAACAGCAGAACACCTGACCATCATGCAGTGCGGAGTTCGGAGTGCGGAATGCGGAGTAAAAAGTCGTTACTCCGAACTCCGAATTCCGAGCTCCGCACTCTGCGTTGCCGCATTCCTGCTCATGGCATTGGAGGCGGCGCACGCGGAGGTACGGGCGGGTGTTGCCGAAATCATCTTCGCGCTGCCCGACAAAGTCCCGCTGGCGGGGTACAGCCGTCGGCATGGCAAGCCGTCCACCGGGATCCATGACCCCGTCGGGGTCCGCGCCCTGGTGCTCCAGGACGGCGACACCGTGGCGGCGCTGGTGAGTTGCGACCTCCTCATCATCGACGAGCGCCTCTTCGAGGCGGTCCGCCGGCGGCTCCACGACGCCGGCTTCTCCGGCCCGATGACGCTCCTCCTCGCCGCCACGCACACCCACTCCGGCCCGGGCGCGTACGGCACGAAGTTTTTCGAAAAGCTCTCGATGGGCCATTTCGATCCGCGCGTCTTCAACGTCCTCGTCGAGACCATTGCCGAGACGATCGCGCGCGCCAGCCGCGACGTCGCGCCGGTGCGCGTGGCCTCCGCGGCCGCGGCGACCGACGGGCTCATCCAGAACCGCGTGGAGGTGGATGGACCGGTGGATCGGGACGTGACCGTCGTCGGGCTGTACCGGCCAGACGGCCGCGATCCGATGGCGGTCGTGGTCAGCTTTGCGGCGCACCCGACGACCCTGGGCGCCTGGAACACCCGGCTCTCGGCCGATTACCCCGGCGTCCTCAGGCAGGCCATCGAGCAGCGGTGGCCGCAGGCGACCGCGTTCTTTGTTGCCGGGGCCGTGGGGGACCAGGCTCCCGTGAAGTCGGGCGAGGGGTTCGAGCGGGCGGAACGGATCGGGCGCCCGCTGGCCGACCGCGCCATCGCGGCCCTGAGCGGTGCCGCGCCCGGCGATGCGGGACACCTGCTGGCCGCCCAGACGCGGATGCCGCTGCCGCCCGCCCATGTCCGGCTCGGGCGATTCACGGTTCCCCGGTGGCTGGGGGCGCGGTTCGTGGATGATGACGCCACGCTCACCGTCCTCGCGGTGGGGCGCGCCGCGTTCTTCGGCGCTCCGTGCGATCTGGCGGCCGGGCTAGGCGAGGCGCTGAAGGCGTCGGCGCGCGCCCGCGGCCTGGAGCCGGTGATCGTGGGGTTCGCCAACGACTACATCGGCTACTGCGTGCCGGAGCGGCTGTACGACCAGAAGGCCTATGAGTCGTCCCTGGCGTTCAACGGGCCGAAGACCGGCAAATTGGTTGTGGAAGGATTACAACGCCTCCTCGACGATATCCTCAGCGACAAATGAAGCGACATGCGACATGCGACAAGCAACACGTTACAAACCATCCTTCTTTTTTCAAAGTATGGGTTTCCTGTGTTGCTTGTTGCTTGTCGCTTGTCGCTGAAGTTGAGGCGGCTCGCATCGAATACCAGGACGGGCTGCCCATTGTCCACCTTTCGGGCAGCCCCTACGAGATCGGCCGTCAGCATGGGGAGCTGTTGCGGGAGCGGGTCCGCGCCTCCGTCGCGCGCGTGCTGGGGTTTTTCCGCAGCTATCTCAAGGTGCCGCTGGTGCGCGTGTGGGCGGTGAACTGGTGGCTGGATACGACCTGGCGCGCGGGCAGGCCGTACGTGCCCTCCGACGACCTGGAAGAGCTGCGGGGGCTCTCTGACGGCTCCGGGGTGCCGCTGCGCGAGCTCTATCGCCTCCATGCCATCCCCGACCGGACGTACTCCTGTTCCATGCTGGCGGCGTGGGGGCAGGCGACGGCGGACGGGCGGCTCATCCACGTGCGCAACCTGGACTGGACCATCGAGGCGGACATCCAGCGCTTCGCGGCGGTCTTCGTGGTGCGTCCCAACGGCCAGCAGGCGTTTGTGAACATTGGCTGGGCGGGGTTCACCGGGGTCCTGACGGGCATCAACGACCACCAGGTGTCGGTGGGGCAGATCGGGGCCGAGACGGTGGATGCGACGTTCCGCGGCGAGCCGATGGTCTTTCTGCTCAAGCGCGTGCTGAAGCAGGCGGATGACGTGGAGGAGGCGGCGGCCCTGGTGCGCGGGGCCAGGCGGACGGTCGGCGCCAACTACGTCTTCGCCGACGCAAAGGCTCGGCGGGCGATGGTCATCGAGACGACCGCACGAGCGGCGCGCGTCTTTGAAGCCAATGACCCGGCGGAGCACGGGGTGCCGTACGCGCGGCCGATGATCGATGCCGTCTTCCGGGCCGACACGGCGGTCGATCCGATCATCCGCAACCGCCAGCTCGCCTCGCGCGGAGACCCCGGCCGTCCGGGGCTCGAAGCGCCGTCAGGCTCGGCGTATGACGTCCGGTATCTCGGCCAGGCGGCGGGCGTGCAGGCGCATTACGGGGCGCTGACCGCGGAGCAGGCGAAGGAGATTGCGAGGAAGGTTGCCCCACGCTCCAACGTCCAAAGCGTCATCTTCGCGTGGCCGGAGGCGTGGGTGGCCAACGCGCAGGACCTCACACCGGCGGCAGAGACGACCTACCACCGGCTCGATCTCGAGCGCCTCTTCGAGGAAGACCAGTGAGGCGCTGACGTTTACTCCCCGATAATCTTCACGACGACGCGCTTCTTGCGCTTGCCGTCAAACTCGGCGTAGAACACCTGCTCCCACGGGCCGAGGTCCAGCGCACCCTTCGTGATGGGCAGCAGCGCCTGGTAACCCACCAGCGTGCGCTTCAGGTGCGCGTCGCCGTTATCCTCGCCGGTGAGGTGGTGCTTGTACTCCTTGCCTGAAGGCGTCAGGCGCTCCAGCAGCGCCCAGAAGTCCTCCCACAAGCCTTCCTCGTCGTCGTTCACCCAGATGCTGGCGGTGATGTGCATCGCCGAGACGAGGCACAACCCTTCCTTCACGCCGCTCTGCTTGACGAGCCCCGCGATCCGCTCGGTGATGTTCACGAGGTCGCGGCGCTTGGGCGTGTTGAACCAGAGGTATTCGGTGAGCGACTTCATGTTATAGTACCCGCATGGATCGCGGCTGGATCTCGAACGCGCAGCGCCGGTTGCATGCCCTGATCCTCCCGCTTCTCATTGTCACCGCCGGCCTGCTCGCGTACCACAACAGCGGCACCGGCCCGTTTCTCTTCGATGACCACGCGGCCATTACCACGCACCCCGCCCTCTCAACGCTCTGGCCGCCCCGTGCGGTGGTCGCCCCGCCGCAGTTCACCCCCGTCGCCGGCCGGCCCGTGGCGGCGCTGAGCCTGGCCGCGAACTACGCGCTCGGGGGGCTGGATGTCCGAGGGTACCACGCCTTCAACCTCACCGTGCATCTCCTGGCGGCCTTGGTCCTGTTCGGGTTGGTGCGCCGGACGCTGCGGCTGCCCTCACTCGCCGCGCGCTACGGCGCAGCCGCTGCGGGGCTCTCCGGCGCGATCACCATCCTCTGGACGGTGCACCCCTTGCTGACCGAATGTGTCAACTACACGATCCAGCGCACCGAGCTGCTCATGGGCGTGTTCGTGCTCTTGACGCTCTATTGCGTGAACCGATCGCTCACCTCGGCTTACGCGCACCGCTGGCAACTGGCCGCGGTGGCCTCGTGCGCGCTGGGCATGAGCAGCAAGGAAGTGGCGGTCGTCACCCCGCTGCTCGCCGCGGCCTACCACCGGTGTGCCACCGGCACGCCGTGGCGGTTGCTCCTGCGCCGGCACGGCGGGTGGTATGCCGGGTTCGCCGCCTGCTGGCTGCTGCTGGCCCTCCTGGTCTGCTCGGTCAACAACGCCGCCCGGCTCTCCCTCTCGGACCTGACACCCTGGCGCTACGCCGCGACGCAGTGCGGGATTCTGCTGCACTATCTCCGTCTCGCCGTATGGCCCCACCCGCTCAGCATCGATTATGAAGGCTGGCCGCTGGCTACCTGGAGCGTCCCGGACATCTTCGCGGTGCTCGCCGTAGTGCTGCTGCTGCTCGCGATACTGGCGGCCTGGCGGCGCGCACCGTGGCTCGGCTTTCTGGGGTTGTGGTGCGTCCTCCTCTTGGCTCCGACCTCCAGCGTGCTGCCCCTCGTGACGGAGATTGCCGCGGAGCGCCGGATGTACCTGCCGTTGGCGGCCCTGATGAGCGCGCTCGTGCTGGGGGGATGGAGAGGGGTGACGCGCCGGGTTCCGCACGCGCCATTCCGGAATCGCATGGCCGCCGGCCTGGCCGCCCTCGCCGCGATCGCGCTGGGCACGGTGACGGTGCGCCGCAACACGGATTACAGCTCGGAGGAACGGATTTGGGCTGCGGTGGTCGCGGAGCATCCGGACTACCCGCGGGCTCGCTATACCCTTGGGTCTCTGCTCGCACGAGCGGGGCGGCTCGATGAAGCGGGGGAGCAGTTGGCCGCCGCGCTGCGTCTGCGCCCGGCCTATGCGGAAGCGATGGTCAACCTGGGGTGGGTGGCCCGTCATCAGGGTCGGCTGCGCGAGGCGGTCGCCCATCTCGAGCGCGCGGTGCGGCTGGCCGTCCGCAGCCCGGAGGCGCACTACAACCTCGGCTGCGTGCAGATCCTCCAGGGCGATCGCGAGTCTGCGTTGCGCCATCTGGCTGAAGCCGCACGGCTGCAGCCGGACAGGCCGGAGATTACCGAGGCGCTCCGGCGAGCGCAGGCGGGGGACCCGGATCCGTGCCGCGCTCCAGCTTCTGCAGTTCTGCCGGCAACCCGAACGTCACGTCTTCCTGGACCAGCTCCCACTCCTCGACCCGGCTGGCCCCCAGCCGCTTGAGCGCTTCGACCACTTCCTGCACCAGGTGCTCGGGCGCAGAGGCTCCGGACGTGACGCCCACACAGCCCGCCTTGTCGAACCAGGCCGGGTTGATCTCGCGGGCGTCGTTGATGAGGTAGGCCCGCCGCCCGGCATCCTCCGCCACTTCCGTCAGCCGGATGGAGTTCGAGCTGTTCTTCGCGCCGATCACGAGGATGACTTCGGCTTCGCGCGCGATCGCCTTGACGGCGTTCTGCCGGTTCTGCGTCGCATAGCAGATGTCGTCCTTCGACGGGACGACCAGCGTGGGGAAGCGCGCCGTGAGCGTCTCGATAATGGCGCGGGTGTCGTCGACGCTGAGCGTCGTCTGGGTGATGACGGCGACCTTCTCCGGGTCCGGCACCTGGACGGTGCCGGCCTCCTCGACCGTCTGCACCAGCCGGATCGCGTCGGGCACCTCGCCCATGGTGCCCTCGACCTCCTCATGGCCCTGGTGGCCGATGAGCAGCAGCGTGTAGCCCAGGCGCGCGAACCGGATCGCCTCGACGTGCACCTTGGTCACCAGCGGGCAGGTGGCGTCGACGACGCGCAGCGCGCGCTGCTGCGCCTGCTGGTGCACCGCGGGGGAGACGCCGTGGGCGCTGAAGATCGCCGTGGAGCCTTCCGGGACCTCCTCCAGCTCGTTGACGAAGACCGCCCCCTGCCGCCGCAGCGCGCTGACCACGTGCGGGTTGTGCACGATCTCCTTGCGGACGTAGACCGGCCCCGGGAAGCGCTCGAGTGTGCGTTCGACGACCTCGATCGCCCGGACAACCCCCGCGCAGAACCCGCGGGGTTTAGCCAGGATGACTTTGGTGAGTGGCATCGGGGGAGAAGACCCCCATTATATCAGAAGACGGAGATCAGAGCCGCTCGTTGAAAAAGCGCAGGCTCTGGTATTTGAGGAAAGGCAGCGAAAAGTAGGCGGTGTAGTGGCCGAGCGGGAGGAAGACCGCCTGGGGTTTCTGGAGTGCCCGCCACAGCCGCAGCGAATTGGCGCGGCCGATCGTCCGGTCGGCGAGCGCGATGACCATGAACAACCGGTCCGGGTCGACGTAGGGAGCCAGCAAGAGCGGATCGGTCTTCACGCGCTGGCGCAGCTGCTGCTCCAGCGTCTTGAGGTCCATCTGGTTGCGGGCCAGGTACTTGGCCCTCGGTTTGGTCAGCAGCCGGTCCTTCGTCGAGATCAGCACGTCGGGGATGCCGCCGCCGGCGAGCACCGCCACGTGCACGCGCAGCCGCGGCTCGACGGCCGCGGTGATGACGCCGGCGATGCCGCCCATGCTGATGCCGAAGCCGCCCATCCGGTCCGCGTCCACCCGCTCCTGCACCGCCATCCAGTCGACGAC
>JACQRE010000005.1 GCA_016206585.1 Candidatus Omnitrophota bacterium
ACCAGGAGCCGTTCTGGGCGTGGGGGTTCTCGGCGATCTCGGGCGCGCTCTATCTGAGCGCGACGTCTTTCGCGGTGCTGGCGAACCGGCACCGTCGGGACACGAGCAGTCTGGTGATGCGGGACCTGGCCCGGCGCAACCCGGAGGAGCGCGTCCTGCTGGAGGCGACGCAGATCGTCTGGCCGCTGGTGCTGTTTCCGGCCTTGCGGGGATCCCACTCGCGGTCGTTCACCGGCCGCCGGTGGATTCCCGGGATCAAAGCCGGCTTCGGGCTGTCGCGGCTGTACCTCACGGACAAGCGGCTGCTCGCGCAGCTGCTCGTTCCCCCCGTGCTCATCTTCGACATCGACCGGGAGGACGTGCGGAGTGCCGGCTACGTCGACCGCGAGCGGGACCTGGTCGGCGTCCGGTACGCCGCCGGACGCATCAGTCCGATGACCAAGCTGCTCGCGTTCACCGGCCTGCCGGCCAGCCGCGACATGGTCTTCTTGAACCTGGGCGCGGACAGCCAGCGCTGGCTCAACGCCCTCACGCCGGCCGCATCGACATGAGCCGCGGCACGTCGCTCAGCGACACGCTCCTCCACCGGATCCGCGACGCCCACAGGCGCCGCCGCCTGACGTGGTGGGAGCGGACGTATCTGCCCGCCGTGTTCCAGGGGCTGGCGCTCACCTCGCGCCACTTCTGGCGCAACCTCTTCCTCCACCTGGCACACCGCGTGGGATGGCTGCGCGGCGTGCCGGCGTCGGTGACCATCCAGTACCCCGACCAGCGCCGCAACACGGAAGTCCGGCTGCGCACCCGCCACCGGCTGACGAAGCGGGAGGATGGCACGCCGCGCTGTGTCGCCTGCATGATGTGCGAGACGGTCTGCCCGGCGCGCTGCATCTACATCGTCGCGGGGGAGCATCCGGATCCGGACGTCGAGAAGGTGCCCCGCAGCTTTGACATCGATCTGGGCAAATGCATTTATTGCGGCTACTGCGTGGAGGCCTGTCCCGAGGATGCCATCCGCATGGACACCCAGCGCCACGACATCGCCGCCTACAGCCGCGACGGCATGTGGCTCGACATCAAAGAGCTCCTGAACCCCGGGACCCGGACGTTCAACGAGCCGCCTGAGAAGTTCGTCCAGCTGGAGGTCGAGGAGTTCAAGCGGCTTCCCCCCACGCCGGAGCCTCCGCCGCCCGGCACCGGCCTCGCGTCATGCGCGCCCTCTGGTCCCTCATCGTAATCGGAACGTGCTGCGCAGCACCCATCGCGGCGGCCGCGCCGCGGGACGGCAAGCAGCTCCTCCTGTGGGCGAAGGCGATGAACGCCGACCGCTACCAATTCGCCCTCGATGAGGGCGCGCAAATCCTGCCCACGAGCGACGGCCGCAGCTTCTGTCTCCTCTGGTATCCCATTCCCCTCCGCACGGTGAGTCCAAAGCCGCCGCTCATCGTCACGCTGCACGGGCACCGCAGCTTTGCCTTCGATGAGTTCTTCCTCTGGCAGCCGTACGCGGAGCGCCACGGCTACGGCGTGCTCGCGGTCCAATGGTGGCTCGGCGGCGGGGACGACGCCCGCGACTACTACGCGCCGCAGGAGCTGTATCCGCTCCTGGCGAAGATCCTGAAGGACGAGCAGATCGATCCCGGGACGGCGATCCTGCACGGCTTCAGCCGGGGGGCGGCCAACACGTACGCGCTGACCGCGCTGGACCGCGCCTCGGGTGCCGCCCGGTTCGGCCTGACGATCGCCAACGCCGGCGGGGTGTCGTCCGACTTCCCGCCCAACGAGCAGATCGGGCAGGGTGTCTTCGGCGAGCAGGCCTTCGCCGGGACGCACTGGGTGCTCTTCTGCGGCGGCCTCGACCCGCATCCGGAGCGGGATGGCTGCCCGGCGATGCGCCGCACCGCCGACTGGCTCACCGGATTGGGCGGTACCATCGACCGGTTGATCGAGGATCCTCAGGCCAAGCACGGAGGGTTTCACCGCACCGCAGCACACGTGAACGCTGCGCTCGACGTCGCGGCGCGGCTCCTGCCGGATGCTCGGGCGGCTCAACGAGGAGACGGCACATGAGATACGCGCTGATGGTGGGATGCCTGGCGGCCTGGGCCGCGACGGCTGAGGCGGCGCTGCGCACGGAGCCGGTCGAGTACCGGCACGGCGAGACGGTGCTGGAAGGCTACCTGGCATACGACGACGCCGCAGCCGCCCCGCGGCCCGGGGTCCTCGTCGTGCACGAATGGATGGGGCTGGGACCGTATGCGAAGCGGCGCGCCGAGCAGCTGGCCCAGCTGGGCTACGTGGCGTTCGCCGCCGACATGTACGGCAAGGGGGTGCGCGCCAAGGACCACGACGAAGCGGCGAAGCTCTCCGGCGTCTACCGGAACGACCGGCAACTCATGCGGGGACGCATCCTCGCCGCGCTCGAGGTGTTGCAGCGCAGCGACCGGGTCGATCCGTCGCGCCTCGCGGCGATCGGCTACTGTTTCGGCGGGATGACGGTGCTGGAGCTGGCCCGCAGCGGGGCGGAGATCGCCGGGGTCGTCAGCGTTCATGGCGGGCTCGACACGCCCCACACGGAGGACGCGAAGCGGATCACCGCGCGCGTGCTGGTCCTGCATGGGGCGGATGATCGCTTCGTCACGCAGGACCAGGTGGCCGCCTTCGAGCGGGAGATGCAGGGGGCCGGCGTCAGCTACCGGGTCATCCAATACCCCGGGGCGGTGCACAGCTTCACCGTCCGTGAAGCGGGGGACGACCCGTCCAAGGGCATGGCCTACAACCAGGCGGCCGACGAGCAGTCCTGGCAGGCCATGACCGGGTTCCTCTTCGACGTGCTCCGGATGTCCGAGCTGTCGCACATCGGCTGACGGGGTTCATGGATTGCTGGGGAGCGCTCGCCGTCCTCGTGCTGTTGGCCTCCCTGGGGACCGTCGCCGGGTTCCTAGGCCGGGTGTGGTGGCTCTTCGAGCTGGCGTGCCACTTCCGCGCGCACTACTTCACGGTGCTGGCGGCCGGGACACTGGCCTCCACGGCCGGCCAGCGCTACGACGAGGCGATCGTCAGCGGGCTCCTGGCGCTGGCCAATGCGGGTTCGATCCTTGCCCTCTATCTGCCCCGTCAGCCCGCGCGGCCCGATCATCGTCGGACGGTGCGCGTGTGGTTGCTGAACGTCAACTTCCATAGCCGGGCGTACGGGCGCACCCTGCAGGCGATCCACGACGCCGATCCGGACCTAATCGTGCTCATGGAGGTCAGCCGGACCTGGATGGAGGCGCTCAGGCCTCTGCAGGCGCGCTACCCGCACGGGAGCCACCTCATCCTGGAACGCGGCTTCGGGATCGCCCTGTTCAGCCGCGTGCCGCTGACCCGCGTGGAGATCCGTTCGGTCGGCCCGGCGGATCTGCCGTCGGTCATCGCGCACCTGGTCGTGGAGGGGCACCCGCTGACTCTCATCGGGACGCATCCGCTCGCACCCCAGAGCGCGCAGTTCACCCGCCTGCGCGATGAGCAGATGCTGGAGCTGGCTCGCCTGGCCGCCTCCCAGGCGGACGCGGTCATGCTCGCGGGCGATTTCAACACGACCTCCTGGTCGACGGCCTTTGCCGAGGTGCTGAAGGTCTCTGGCCTGCGGGACAGCCGCCTTGGCTTCGGGCTGCAGCCCACCTGGCCCGCGTGGCTCGCCCCGTTGAGAATCCCCATCGATCACGCTCTGGTCTCCCCGCAGCTCATCGTGCGCCGCCGCAGGGTCGGGCCGCACGTCGGATCGGATCATCTGCCGGTGCTGGTTGAGGTGTCCTGGGCGGAGGCCCCCGCATGATCTCTGCCTATGCGTTTGTGACGCGCTGGAGGATCCGCGCGCCGATCGACGCGGTCTGGGCGGCGGTCTTCCATGCCGAACGCTGGCCGGAATGGTGGCCGGGGCTGCAGCGCGTCGAGGAGCTGGCGGCGGGGGATGGCCGGTACCTCGGCTGCGGGCGGCGTTTCGTCTGGAAAGGCGCGCTGCCGTATACGCTGACCGTGGAGATGACCACCACCCGGGTGGAGCCGCCGACGCTGTTGGAGAGCGCAGCCACCGGCGAGCTGGTCGGCCGCGGCGTGTGGCGCCTCGCGCCGGTGGAGGGCGGGACGTCGGTGCGCTACGACTGGAACGTCTCACCGGCGAAGCGGTGGATGCGCCGGCTCGATCTGGTGGCGCGGCCGGTCTTCCGGTGGAACCACGACGTGGTGATGCGGCGGGGCGAGCGGGGACTCAAGCGGTTGCTGGAAACGGCCGCGTCAATGAATCGACGCGATGATGCGCTGGAGAAACGGCTCTGGCCAGATGCCGGCGGCGAAGATACCCAGCACCAGGGCGGCCAGCACGACCTTGGTCAGGCGGCTCACCGGGATCGGTGAGGCGGCCTTCGGGGTGTCCAGATACATGCGCTTCACGATCATGAGGTAGTAGTAGAGCGAGATCGCCACGTTGACCGCGCCGATTGCCACGAGCCACAACCGCTGGCTCTCGACGGTGCGCAGCAGCACGAGCAGCTTTCCCACGAATCCCGCCAACGGCGGCACGCCGGCCAGCGACAGCAGCCCGATGAACAGGGACGCCGCCAGGACGCCGGACCGCTTCGCCAGCCCTTGTAGTCGTCCAGCGCCTCGCCGCCGACCCCCTCGCTCGCCGCCACGACCACGAGAAAGACCGCCAGGTTGCTGAACAGGTACGCCAGCAGGTAGTAGGCGACGGCTTGGATGCCGCCCGCCGATCCCGTTGAAATCGCCATCAGCAGATAGCCCGCGTGGCCGATCGACGAGTAGCCCAGCAGCCGTTTGATGTTCGTCTGCGGCAGCGCGGCCAAGTTGCCGTAGCACATCGTGACCGCGGAGAGGACCGACAGGACTGGCGCCCAGAACGGCTGCAGCGGCAGGAACGCGCCGTAGAGCACGCGGGTCAGCGCCACGATCCCCGCCATCTTCGAGCCCACCGACAGGAACGCCACGACCGGCGTCGGGGCGCCCTCGTACACGTCCGGCACCCACCAGTGGAAGGGCACCGCCGCGATCTTGAACCCCAGGCCCGCCAGCACGAGCAGCACGCCCGCCTGCACGGCGAGCGTCGGCGGCTGGGTGGCGAGTGCGTCGCGGATCGCAGCAAACGTCATGCTCCCCGTGACGCCGTAGAGCAGCGCCAAGCCGTAGACCAGGAACCCCGACGAGACCGAGCCCATGATGAGGTACTTCATTCCCGCTTCGATGGACCGCGCGTCGGACTTCAGATACGCGGTCATGATGTAGAGGGAGAAGGTCAACAGCTCCACACCGAGGAAGAGCAGCAGCAGGTCGTTCGTGGAGGCGAGGACGAGCGTGCCCAGCAGGGCGGTGAAGAGGAGCATGTAGAACGCCCCGGCGTGCTGCAGACGGGCGGAGGGGCCGGAGAACTCCCGCGTCATCACGATGACCACCCCGGCGGTCAGCAGGAACAGCCCCTTGAAGTAGCCGCTGAACCCATCGACGGCAAAGACCTGCTGGAAGATGCCGCTGACCGATTCCGCGCGCTGCCAGGAGAGGAGCCCCAGCGCCACGATGACCCCGGCGAGTGCGACCAGCCACAGCGAGGATGTGCGCTCGGCCGGGGCGGCGAGCAGCAGCAGGATCCAGGCGCAGACGCCCAGCTCGACGGCGAAGAGTGCCCAGGGGAAGGTCATGGGCGCGCCGCAGAGAACCTGTGGACCGCCGACGGGACGACCCGCTCGATCAGCGGCCGGCTGCCGGAGTCCACCAGCCGCAGGAAGGGCTGCGGCCAGCAGCCCACGATGAAGAGGGCGGCGATCAGCACGACGTACGGCAGCCGCGTAAACGGTGTGGCCGCGTCATGGACGTGGGCGTAGGCGCTCTTCGCCGGCCCGAAGAACACCCCGCGGACGAACCGCAGCATGTACACGGCGGTGATCACCACCCCGAAGATGCCGCAGAGGATCTGCGCCGGGTAGGCGTCCCAGCCGCCGAGGAAGACCAGGAGCTCCGCGACGAAGTTGGCGAAGCCGGGCAGCCCGCTCGAGGCCATGGCCGCGGCCACGCCGCACGTCGCGATGAAGGGCACCTGGTGCGCGAGGCCGCCCAGGTCCGGCAGGTAGCGCGTGTGGGCCTGGTCGTAGATGTGGCCGACGAGCGCGAAGGCCAGCGCGGTCATGAGGCCGTGCGCGAACATGAGGAGCACGGCCCCGCTGAGCGACAGCGGGGTCAGGCACGCGATGCCGAGCAGCACGTACCCCATGTGGCTGGACGATGAGTAGCCGATGAGGAGCTTGAGGTCTTTCTGCGCCATCGCGACGAAGCCGCCGTAGAGGATGTTCATCACGCAGATCATCGAGACCCACGGCATCCACAGCTGCGCCCCGGCGGGCAGCAGCCCGACGGCGAGCCGGATGATCGCGTAGGAGCCCAGCTTCATGAGCACCCCGGCGTGCAGCATGCTCACCGCCGACGGGGCCGCGGCGTGGCCGATGGGCGACCAGCTGTGCAGCGGCCACATGGGCGCGATGACGCCGAAGCCGATGGCGAGCAGCGGGAAGATCGCCGCCTGCAGCTGAAACGAGAGCGGCTTGGCGGTCAGCTCGCGCTGGAGCTCGACCACGTCGAACGTCGTGGAACCGGTGCTCGCGTAGAGCCACAGCAGCCCGATCAGGGCGATGACGGCCCCCAGCGTCAGGTAGATCGTCAGCTTCATGGCGGCGTACTCTTTGGAGAACCGCACCAC